>NZ_JBEZKL010000149.1:0-17655 GCF_040704695.1 Streptomyces sp. NPDC048411 | reverse complement strand
CTACCAGAGCCGGCGGGGGGTCCCCCGGGGGTGTTTATACTAATTAAATATTTATCTCGTCCGAGGGTCCGGCCGGCCCCGCCCCCCCCGAGCCGGGTGCGCTGCAACTCGCCGCCGGACAGTGTGGCGGCGCTGCGGGACAGCTGAAGGTGGGCCAGGCCGAGCCGGTCCAGGAGGCGGAGCCGGCGTCCGAGGTCCTGCAGCAGGGGCTCGCCGACGGTGCGCTGCCGGGTGACGAGCAAGTCGGCGACGTGCCCGGCCCAGCGGCGGACCTCGCGTACGTCCACGTCCAGCAGATCGGGGTAGGTCAGGCCGCCGAGACGTACGGACCGGGCGACCCGATCGAATCCGCTGCCGTGGCAGGGACCGCAGGGCTGCTTGCGCATGTACGGCAGGTAGCGCTGCTTGGCGTCGGCCGTCCGGGCATTGACGAACACCCGTTCCACCTCGGCAAGCGCGCCGCGCAGCGGTTGGCTGGAGGTGTAGGTCATACGAGCCGTCTCGTTCTTGTTCGGGATGTCGACGGTGGCCTCGACCGCATCGTCGCCGGTGCCGTACAGGACGTCGTGCCGGAACGCCGCGGGCAGCGACTGCCAGGGCCGGCCGAGGTCCACGCCGCGTTTGGCGGCGAGTGCGGGGACGAACATGTGCTCTCCGGACCGCCATTTGGCGTACCAGGGGGAGGCGCCCTCGAAGAGGGGGAGGTCCGGGCGGGTGATGACGAGGTCTTCCTGGGCCTGCCAGCGTCCGCCGGCGCCGTGGCAGTCCGGGCAGCTGCCTTCGGGGGTGTGGCGGTCGAAGTGCGCGGTGGTCAGGGGACCGGCGCCGGTGTCCGCGGCCGGGTCCGTGTTCGTGTCCGGGCCGATCCGCGGGAGGCGCGAGTAGAGCAGGCCGAGGTGCCCGTCGATCCCTGTGATGGTGGCGACAGTGGAGCGAGGGTTGCGGTTCAGGCGGCGCTGGTCGACCGCGAGCGTGGCGCCGAGGCCGAGGATGCGGTCGACCTTGGGGCGGTTGCGCTGGGTGATGTACTGGCGTACGAACGGCGAAAGTCCCTCCAGGTACCGCAGTTGGGCCTCGCTGTGCAGGGTGTCGATGGCGAGTGAGGTTTTGCCGCTGCCGCTGACGCCGGTAAAGGCGACGAGCCGGCCTTTGGGGATGCTGATGGACACGTCGCGCAGATTGTTGGTGCGGGCGCCCACGACGTCGATGGTGTCGCGCGTCTTGCCGGCCCCGGCAGCGTGTGGGGCCGGCATGCGTGTGTCCGGTACGGGCGGGGTCACGCCTCGTCCGCCTTCCCGCCGAGCTTGGCGAGGTCGGGGGCGAACACGGCCATCCACTGCGGGTGCAGCCGGTAGAAGACCACGTCGTTGTCCCAGTCGAAGGCGTCGTCGCCGTAGAAGTCCCGGAAGTACGCGAGCAGGTCCGGCCAGTCGGCGGCCGCCTCGCCGCAGTGGGGGTTGAGGACCTCCGCGGTGCCGTGTGTGAACACGCCCAGGTCCTCCCCGCGCATGTGCGCGGCGCTGACGGCGGGCCGGGCGGCGAGGTGCCGGGCTTTGGCGGCGCCGCGCGCGGTGCCGAAGTGCCACCTTCCGTGCAGGAAGTGCCCGTCCACGCCGCTGATCCGCGGCTCGCCCTTCGCCGTCACGGTGGACAGCGCAAGCGTGCACATGCCGGTGAGCACGCGAGTGAGCTGCTCGGCGGTGAGCGTGCGCTCGCTGCTGATGATCGACCGCAGGTGCGCCGTGGAGCGGGAGAGCGAGGCGTCGAGGAGGGCTTGGAGCCGGTGCAGATCGTCGGGTGTTTCGCGCATGAGGGTCCTTGTCTGTCCGTCGTCCCGGCCCGCGCCACCACGACACCGACCGGCGCCCCCACTGTCTCCACAAAACCCGACACCCTCTGTCGTATTTCTTGTGGTGTCCTCTGCACCCTGCCACCGGGCTGTGGGCAGGCGTACAAGCGACGACCGGCTGCGGACGCCGCGACCCTGCGACGCGCCCGCAGCTGGCTCAGCGGCATCCTCATCGGAGAGGCGGGCATCCGCCACCCCGGCGGCGAACCCACGGGGGTCCCGCCGGCACGCACCGCGCTGGGACGCCTGGTTGCAACAGCCTGCCGTTGATCAGAAGAACGACCCAGACCACTCCACTCCGAGGACGCACGACCCAAGTTGGGGTGGCACTGGACACCGGCTGGTCGCGTCGCTGATCACGCGGGAGTGACCATGGAAGGTGCTCGGGGTCTCCGCAGTAGCAAGGAGGGGAGCCACGGTGCCGCGCGGCATCTGGAATAGCTCGGTGGGCGCACTCGGAGGCGAACCACGGGACGCGGGGGTGAACGTCCTCAGCCTCAGCCGCAGCAGATCGAACGCGACGCAGTGCGCCGGCCACTCTTCCGCTGCACGGGCCGCCCCGGCACCGCGCCGGGCAAGCCGGTTCTGCAACCGGTCGAACGCGAGGCGGCCCGCAGCGTCCCAGACGATCAGCTCGCCGTCCAGCGCGGTCACATCCGGCAGATGCACGGGCCCCGGACACGACCTCCGGAAGCGAGGCCGCCATCTCGGTACCGCGCCTGGAGCGCAGCACCACTCGGCCTGTGTCGACGGAGACCAGCGTCCGGAACCCGTCCCGCTTCGGCTCGCCCGCCCAGCCCGGCCGCAGATCAGGCTTGGGTACGGGAGCGCTCAGCATCGGCTCCGGCAGCGTCCACGTCACACCGGAACCCTTCTGCCAGGTACGCCCGTGCTGTCTGCCTGCTACGATCCGCCCTTGGTCAGCTGGCTTGCACTGCCGCTGACCGGACCACCCTGCGCACGCCGTGGTCGGGCCTGTGTTCACAACCCGCCCACGCCGCCTGCTGCCCCGACCACAGCAGGTCAGCGCGCCACTCCGGCCGCCTAGATCGCCCCATGCTGCCCGACAACACCCCACGCAGGGCAGCCGACCCCAGAAGGTCATTCCGTTAGGAGTTCTTAACGCCCGGATGTGAGAGCCGTCGACCGCCGCCCGGGAGAAGTCCAGGGCGTTCGCATTGCGGAGCCTGGCGAGGAGGACCTCGTGCAGCCGGGGCCACAGACCGGCCTCAGTCCACTCGGCCAGGCGCCGCCAGCAGGTCATGCCCGAACCGAGGCCGAGCTCCTGCGGCAGATGTTCCCAGGCGATCCCGGTGTGCAGCACGAACAGGATGCCCTGGAACACCAGCCGGTCAGGATGCCGCTTGCGCCCCGGGTGCCGGGGCCGACGCTCGACCTTGGGCAACAGCGGCTCGATCACCGCCCACAACTCGTCGCCGACCTCCCACGGCTTCGGCCGAGCCACCCCATACCCCCGGATCATCAGTCCCGGACTGATCCAACCACCTTGAAGATCATTTCGTTAGGAGTTCTTACTGGGCAGCCCCGGCGTTCAGGCGGAGGGCTGTAGAAAATGAGTGACAGCCGAGGCTTCCGTATCAATCAGAGCCTGAAGCTGCGACGACAGGGGCTCGAACGCGTCCACCTGAACACAGCGTCCGGCGTCACGGCGGGTCCACGTGGCGATGGCCAGACCGTCCGCGATGACCGTGGGGCGGATGACGCCGCCGCCTGGCCAGACTCGGCCGTGGTGAGCGGTGGGAACGGACAACTCCCGGGTGCGGTACCCGACGAGGTAGTTGTCGTAGGCAGGCAACAGCCGCACATCCGGGGTGGCGAGAGTGCCCGGAGGTTCCTCTTTCCGTCCGGTCGGCACGCTCAGCGTGCCGTACTCGGTGATCGAGTCGGTCTGCGCCAGTGTCTTCCAGGCCCTGCGGGCCAGGGTGATCGGCAGGCCCGACCAGGCGGCGAAGTCGTCCACCCCGACGGGCGCGTGGGCGCGAAGGTAGTGGCGGGCGAGCTCGGCGACGGCCGTGTCCTCCTCCCACGGCAAGTCCCCGGCGACGGCCGGCAGCCAGTCGTCGAGCAGGACATACGTAGCCTCATCACCGCGTCGAGGGCCGTGACAGAGAACTCCGGTGAGTGCCGCGTGGCGAATCAGGTGGAACGGCGCCTGCCCCTCCGGCTGAACGCCGACAGCGGCCAGGTGCTCCGTCAGTTCGGCCCGGGTGAGCGGTCCGTGCGCGGCAAGAACACGTCGGACAAGCCGGTCAGCGCGCTCACGCATACCGGCGTCCAGGCCGAGCTGGTGATAGCGGCGGCTGGTTGCGGCGAGGATGCGGGGAGCGAGCAGCCGCAGCACCCAGCGGGCGTCCGAGCTGGGGAGGGTGTGCAGGGTTCCGCGCATGAACCAGCCGCGGACGATGCTCCGCTCATCCTCGTAGGCCGCGCGGATGTCCTCCGCGCTGATGTCCTGTCCCCGTACTCGGATGCCCAGGTCCGCCGCCGCGGCGTCCTGCGCCTGGACGGCGAAGACCCGCCGCACGACGGCCTCGGCGGAGGTCTCCCGGACCCCATCGGTCAGAGCCTGCGCGTGGGCCCGCATTCTGCGGATGAGTTCCTGCGGCTGCATCGGATGTGCCGTTCCCTGGCAGCGTCAGGAGACGGCCGCGTGAAGGACATCGGCGAGCTCGCCGGGCGCGGACAGCATCGGCCAATGTCCGGTGGACAGGTCGAATCGGCGCCACGGTGCCTGGTTCAGAAAAGCCAGCATCGGCACCCCGGCATCCAGCAACGCCCGGAAGTCGTTGCAGGCGATCAGGACACAGTCCACGCCGGGCCCCGGCTCGGCCGGGCCGGTGAGCCGCTGGGTGTAGGTGCCGAACGGCTGAGGGGTGGTACGTGCGCTCAGCACGTCCCGCTGGCCCTGGTCGAGTCCGTCGAGGCTGCTGGACAGGCCCAGGACCTCCAAGAACGACATCGACAGCCGCCAGCCATCACCACGGGCCGTGACCTGCTGGCCCAGCTGGTCCGCCACCTCCGGTGGCATCAGGTCGAGCATGCGCATGCCCGCGGCGAACGGGGCGCTGTCCACGTAGACCACTCGCTCCAGCCGCTCGCCGAGACGCCCGGCCGCCCCGCTGACGGGGGCGGCCGCATAGCTGTGGGCGACCAGGGTGACCTCGCGCAAATCGTTCTTCTCGACGAAGTCGGTGATGTCCGCGATGTGCGTGTCCAGGTCCGTCTGGGGCCCGCCCTCCTCCGCACGCTCGGCCACGCCGGTCAGCGTCAGCGGCAGCACCGTGTGGCCGTGCTCTCGCAGAGCGCGGGCGGTGTCTTCCCAGGCCCACGCCCCGAGCCAGGCACCGGGAACGAGTACGAAGGTGGCCATGTGATCTCCCTGAAGTGAGTGCTGTGGGGAGCGTAGAGTCAATACAGGACAGAATCAGCCCTGAAATGCCGAGTGACCCATGTCGCATCCCCTGACCCGTGTGCTGACCCTGCTGGAACTGCTCCAGTCGAACGCCGGGCTCACCGGGCCGGAGCTGGCCGACCGGCTCGACACCGACGCCCGCACGGTCCGCCGGTACATCGCCCACCTGCGCGACCTGGGCATCCCCGTGCAGGCCGAGCGCGGCCGCTACGGCGGCTACCAGCTGGCCCGCGGCTACCGGCTGCCGCCCCTGGTGCTCACCAATGACGAGGCCCTCGCCGTCGTCCTCGGACTTCTCGCGGCTGAACGCCTCGGAATGGGCACGACCGTGCTGGCCGCCGTCGGCGCCCGAGCCAAGATCGAACGGGTGCTTCCAGACGCTCTGCGGGAGCCGCTCACTGCCATGGGGGAGACCCTGTCCTTCACCGCGAACGCCGTGATCGCACAGGCACCCGAGAGCGGCGTCCTGCTTGCCCTGGCCCAAGCCTCCCGCGCCAGGACGACCGTTGGTATCAACTACCGGTCCTGGCGGCAGGACCAGACCGAGCGCGACATCGACCCCTACGGCGTGGTCTTCCACACCGGCCGCTGGTACCTCGTCGGCCACGACCACCTCCGCGACGACCTGCGGACCTTCCGCATCGATCGCGTCGCCTCCGTCCATCCCCGCACGAAGACCTTCACCATCCCCGACGGCTTCGACCCGGTCGCCCATCTGACCGCGACCCTCGCTCACGGGCCCTACCGCTGGCAGGTCGAGGTGACCATCCACGGCCCCTTCGACGAGATAGCCCGCCGCCTGCCGCGCTCGGCTGTCACACTCATCGCCCAACCCACCGGCGTCCTGATGCAAGCCCGCGCAGAGCGCCTCGACGGCATGGCGCACATGCTCGCCTCTCTCGAATGGCCCTTCACCATCCACCGCCCCGACGAGCTCCGGTCGGCTCTCAGGAATCTGGCCGACCAGCTCGCAGCAGCAGCCGAACGCACACCAGGGGAACTGTCGCGGTAAATCCGGCATTTACTGCGGCATCTCTCACCGCAGCCCTGAGCGTTACGCAGGGCGTTGTCACGTTGTTGGGTGTGTGGGTGTCTGACGGTGTGTCGAGGTGTGGTGGGGCCTGGTTCCGGCCTGTGCTCAGGCCGGGGTCGTCAGGCCGGTGTTCTCGGTGACGTGGTCCCAGAGGGTGAAGCGGATGGTCATGTCGAAGCGGTGTTCGGCGGCGGTGCGGAGATGTCGCCGGGTGCGGAAGTGGGGTGAGATGCCGCTGAACGCGGACAGGAACCGCTGGGCACCACCGACGGAACGGAAGCCTTTCATCGCGCGTTCGCGTTGCCTAGTGGGCTGGTGGCTGTTCTCTGCCCGGTTGTTGAGGTACTTCGACTGCCGGTGCTCGACGGAGGGCATGACCTCGCAGTGGGCGCACCGTAGGAGCGGAGCTTGTCCGTGACGATCACCCGGGGCACCGCACGGGTCTTCTTCATCAGACGGCGGAAGAAGCGCCTGGCCGCGGCCTTGTCGCGGCGGTTCTGCACGAGGACGTTGCCGCCCTGGTCGACGGCCCGCCACAGGTACTTCAGCTCGCTGTTGATCTTGATGAAGACCTCGTCCAGATGCCACTTGTCCCCAGACCGGGGCTGCCGGCGGCGCAGCGCGTTGACGTAGGTCTGCCCGAACTCCACACACCAGCGGTGGATCGTCTCGTACGAGACGAACACACCGCGCTCAAGCATCAGCTCCTCTACGTCGCGGAACAACAGCGGGAACCGGAAGTACAGCCACACGCAGTGGGAGACCACCCCGATCGGGTACCGATGCCCCTTGTACGACGGCGACGCACTCTCCACCGACGACTTCCCCTCCAGCACGACCAATCCGAAGATCATCCCACGCCATCAGTCAACGTGACAGCGCCCGGCGAGGACCTGTTGCATCAGCAGCGTGTTTACGTGGAGCAGGTGGAGAGCCAGCATGGACACCTCCTGGGACTCCTTGTCCTGCCCGGCCAGATCGCCGTCCTTGCCGTAGAAGATCCTTGTTCGCGCTGTTCCAATTCTCCACGACCTGGAAGCCTTCGTGGATCTCCTGCCTCAGCTCGACGTCGGCGAGGTAGTCGCAGATTCTGTGGAATCTGATTTGTCAACATCATGCTTATTTGAGCAGTTCCGTCGTCCACTCTCGTTGCTCGGCGGTGTCCGGGACGGCGAGGCCGCGAGCTCGTTCGATCTGGTTCCAGGCGGTTTCGGGATCGACACCGTTGAGGATGAGGAGTGCGGCCGCGAGGAGGGATGAGCGCCCGATGCCCGCTCGGCAGTGGGTGACGACGTGTGCGCCGTCGTGTAGCTGTTCGGCGAGTCTGTGCAGGGTGGGCAGGATCGTGGTGAGGTCGGGTCGCATGTCAGTAGCACTTTCGTTCGGTGGGGTCAGGTGGTGATCGGACGGTCAGTGGCAGGGGCCGGCCGGGTTCGGCGCGGAGCTCGCTCGGGGTCGGGCCGGCTGGGGTGGCCACCTCGGCGAGACGTTCAAGAAGACGGTCGAGGGCGCTCTGGCCGTCGTCGACGGCGGCGCGTTCCTCTTCGGTGAGCGGAATACTCACGAGCATGCGCTGCAAGTTGGCCTTGGCTTCGACGAGTTGGGCCTTCGTCGATTCCTTGGGCGTGTAGAAGTCGCAGCGAGCGCAGGCCATCCGGTGCTGGCACTGTTCGAAGAACGAGTAGGAGCACAGACCGTGACCGAGATCGTAGTACTGCCATGGTTCACCGGTGGCCGCGGCCCCCGAGGTGATGGCGTCGCGGTCGAGAAGGACCTCGACCGTGCGGACGTTGCGGGCGAAGTAACCAGCCTCGGTGTATGCCTTCGTGAGGGTGTTTGGCGTGATCTTGGCGTAGTGCTGGGTGGACTCCGGACTCCGGTGACCGAGCCAGGCCTGCAGCTCGAACAGCGTCATCGGCTCCTTGGCGTTGTAGAGCTGGCTGGCGATCGTGGAGCGGGCCCGGTGGCTGGTGATGTTGCCCCGGACATCGGCGGTCGGGACGCCGGCCTTGCGACAGAGCGAGGGGATGACCGCGGTGTTGATGTAGGTGTTGGCGAGGCGCTTGGCCCGATGAGCGAACAGGAAGTCCACCTGCTCACCGGTCTTGCGGTCGAGCATCTTCGGCTGCTGCGGGCGGAGTTCTTGCCATGCCTCGATCGCTTTGCCGAGCAGGGGGTCGATGGGCTTGGTGAACGAGGTGCCGGTCTTGTGGGTGGGGGTGTCCAGCAGGCAGACGGCGTCCTTCGCCAGTACCTCGTCGGAGTCGCCGGGGATGGGGAAACCGTCGTGTTGCCAGCGGATGCAGCCCATGCGGAGGCGGGCTATCTCGTCGCTGCGTAGGCCGCTGAACAGCCAGGTCAGGGTGACCGCGCGGATGAGTTCGATCGGGTAGCACAGCCCGTAGGTGTTGGTCGGGAAGTCCTCGGGATCGATGTTGAGCCCGGCCCACAGCAGCTTCGCCCAGATGTCGTCGGCAATCACTCGGGGGTTGGGGCCGATCAGTGCCGCGACGCTTCTGGGAGTGGCCAGCGCGCGCACGGGGTCGAACCGGCGGGGGATCCATTCCCACTCATGGCAGTCCCGGAAGAACGTCCTGGTCGCGGTGAGGTAGCCGGCCTTCGTGCGGGGCGAGAGCGGTTCGCCGCCGCGCTTGTCGACTCCGGCCTGGCGCTGCACGTACTCGCCGATGGTCATCCGGTCCAGCGCCGCCACCCAGGCCGCGCAGGTCTCGCGCGTCCACTGGGCGGGTTCGACGACATCGGGGTGCTCGGCGGCCAGCCACCGGCCCGCCTTGGCCATGACGGACCGGAACATGCCTCTGACCTTCGGCGTGAGCGTCGATGTGGCGTGCCAGCGCTCCACCGCTGCGGCCCAGGGCGCGGGCACGCCTTCGAGGTCGGGCATCACGGCGTGGATGGGCTTGGGCGGCGGGTCGGCGTAGCCGAGCGCGGCTATCGCCCGGTGGACACCGTGGAGATTGCCGCGCCGCGCTCCGGATGGGAGCGCGGGGCTCTCGCGGACTCGTTCCAAGGCGTCGGTGGTCATGTCGTTCAGGAGCGGGCTGCGGTTGATGAGCATGATCTGGACCAGCACGGTGCGGAACTGGCCGAAGGCGCCGTTCGATGGGTGGTAGCCCCAGCCCTGGAGGGTGGCTGCCACCTGTGCGATCGTCTCTTCGACCGGTTCTTGGCCGAAGACCCGCCAGGCCAGCGAGCGGCGGACGAACCCGCCTATGCGGTGGAAGTCGGTGAAGTCGCCGAGCAGGTAGGCGAGCGCGGCCACGTAGGGCCGGACCGTGCCATCGATCCACCCGGGCCAGGCCTCCTCGAACTCCTTGTGGCCAGGGGCGATGAGGCGGCCCCAGTCGTCTGCCGACCACGCCCAGAACGACGTGCCGTCCTCCAGGCAGCGTCGCAGGATCAGGCCGACGGCGTCGGTGACCGAGCGGCGATGGGCGGGCGTGTCTGGGCACCATTGAAGCGCGGCTCGCGCGTCGTCGAGCGGGCGGAGCAGGCGGGCGATCGCCCGCCACTCGACCCGGTCCGGGTCGTAGCCTCGGCGTCGGCGAATCTGCCAGCCCAGGCTGGCCAGCGCCGTTCGCTCGCGTTCGCTGAGCTCGGGATGGCGGTCGTATCGGGCCGGGTCGATGGGCCATGGCCAGGAGGGGGCTGCGGCCGTCTCGGTAGCGGCCGCCGATGTCGTCGCGGTCACGGCATGACCGTCCCGGTCGACTGCTGGCCGAGGCGGGCCAGCATATGCACTCGCCAGCCGTGGATCTGTTCCATGCCGCGGTTGAGCTTGTCGGCCAGGTCCCGGCCCGAGAGGTGGATGTAGGTGAGGGTGGAGTCGGTGTGGCGGTGGCCGGCGAAGGTGGCGATGGCGTGCAGTTCCCAGCCCATCCGGGCCAGGTCGGTCAAGCACAGGTGTCTCGTAGTGTGGGTGGAGAACCGTGGGACATCGGCGGCCAGCGCGATCCGGCGGACCACCTTCGACCAGGTCCACAGGCTCAGCGGCTGGGCGTGGTTGCGCCGGGATTCCGACAGGAAGAGCGGTCCGCGTGCCCGGCTGATCGTCGCCCGGTGTGCGAGGTAGCCCGACAGCAGGACGCCGGTCGGCGCGGAGTACGGGACGACGCGGATGTCGACGGTGCGTCCCGGCAGGACGCCGGAGACCCACAGCAGTTCCCCGTCGGGTGCGGCGATGGTGGTGACCGAGCCGCCGTGGCGCTTGTGCTTGCCCGAGTACCAGGGCTGCTTCCTGCCGATACGCCCGTTGACCCGCTCGGTCGGGATGTTCACCCCGTCCACGATCAGGTAGTCCCAGCCCGCCTTCACGGCCAGGCGCACCACCTCGGTCAGGGGCAGCGCACGTCGCGCCAGCACCTTGATCCCTTCCTGGATCAGGTTGTAGCAGGTGCTCTTCGGGACGCCGTTGCCCTCGGCCAGTGACCGGTAGGTGTGGCCGCCTTCCAGGAACGCGCAGGTCAACACCGCCTGGAGAGGGAAGCCGTGCAGTTGCCAGCGCGACCCGATCCGACGGTGGTAACGGACGAGCGCACCAACGATGCGGTCGACAGTACCGGCCGGTGTCTTGAGCGCCAGGCCGTAGACAAGGGGTGCGGAAGCCTCCGCCGCGGTATCCATGATCGAACTCGTTCATCGCGGGCTTCCGTCGTGCCCAGTGGTACGGGACATCGCAACCGAACCGTCACCATCAGTCGACCTGAAGATCGTCCCCTTCGGGAGAAGTCGATCACGCCTTCAGCCTCGGGCGGAGCATCAACTCCCACCCCGTCAAGGTCCACTCACCTGCGAGAACGAAATTGGGACACGCTCAGTGGCGCTACCACCAGCAACGCGAACACCTACGCGTCCACACCATCCGCTACCGCGACATACTCACCCTCGCCGCATGACCAACAGCCCGGGAACAAGGACTGCCCGCGGCGTTAGGGTTTCCGGGACAGGCCATACGGCACGCTGCACCCCTGGGGACGAAACAGTATGGGACACGGAGCGCGGAAGCAGCTGGCGGAGCTGCTCGGCGACGCACAGCGGCGCGGGGACTTCAGCACCCGTATTGAGATGTCGGCCCGCGCGCTGCGCATCGAAGTCGACGGGGTGGGGGAACTGCCGCTGCCGCTGCGTGCCCCGGTCACCAAGAAACTGATCGCGCAGGCCCGGCAGGCATCCTTCGGCCGGGGCGAGCAGACCCTGTCCGACACCAGCGTCCGCGACACCTGGGAGATCACGCCGGACCGCATCACGCTCGGCGGCACTGACTGGGACCGCACCCTGGACGGCGTTCTCGACGGTGTCCGTACCGCGCTCGGTCTGCCGCCCACCACCGTCCTACGTGCCGAGCCGCACGCACTGCTCGTCTACGGCAAGGGCCAGTTCTTCCTGCCGCACCAAGACTCCGAGAAGGACGACTCCATGGTGGGCACCCTGGTCGTCTCGCTGCCCTCGCATCACACCGGCGGCGAACTCGTCGTCTCGCACGCCGGCCGCAGCGTCGTCCACCAGGCGTCCCGGGAGAAGCTGACCTTCGCCGCCTTCTACGCGGACTGCTTGCACGAGGTCAAGCCCGTCAAGTCCGGCTACCGCGTCACCCTCACCATGAACCTCCTCGCTGAACGCATCCGCCCGGCTGGCGAAGACGACGGGGACTCGGTCGCCGACCTGGCCCACTGCCTGACCGAACACTTCACCGAGCCGGCCGAAGAGCGCTACGCCTACGGCCGCCAGAAGGCCGCGCCCCCGAACCGCCTCGTGTACCTCCTCGACCACGAGTACACCCAGCGCGGCCTGGACTGGGACCGCCTCAAGGGAGCCGACGCCACCCGCACCACCCTGCTCCGCCAGGCCGCCGCGGAGGCGGACTGCGAAGCGGTCCTCGCGTTGGCCGAGGTGAAGGAGACCTGGGACGCGCATGCTCCGTACGATCGCTACGACTACTACGGCGAGGTCGAGCACTACGACGACTGCGAGGACGAGGAGTGCGAGGGTGAATGCCTCCTGGACCCCGACGGGGAACCCGGTGCCGAGCGCCGCCGCAGCGGCGACTTCTCCAACTACGAACTGAACGAGCTGATCGACGACGAGATCACGCTGAGCTGGTGGACCCGCCTGCACGGCACCGGCGGCGAGCAGATCAACCTGCCCGTCGCGTACGCCGAGGTGTGCGCCACCACCGAGAACAAGGACCTGAAGCCCTACCAGTCCGAGTACGAGGGCTACATGGGCAACTACGGCAACACCCTCGACCGCTGGTACCGGCGGGCCGCCGTGGTCCTGTGGCCCCGGCAGCGGTCGTTCACGGCCCGCGCCGAGGCCGGCTCCGAGGGCGCACTGCGGGAACTTCAGGGCCACCTGGATGCCGGGGACCTCGACCGGGCGCGCACGCTCGCCCGGTCGCTCGCCCCGTTCTGGAAGCACCACGGTTCGGGCGAGGCGGCCGCGGCGCTCTTCGCCGCCGCCCTGCCCGTCGCGGTGGGACTGCGGGAAGCGGACACTGCCACGATGCTCCTCGCGCCTTTCGGAGTGGAGACCCTGGGCGAGCGGCACGCCCCGGGTCTCGCGGCAGCGGCCGCGCGGTACGGAAGGACGTGGGCCCGCGGGGCCGTCAGCAGCTGGTTCGGCACGGTTGGCGCGTACACCGGGGCCGACCGCGCGGCGTGGCTCGAGTCGCTGCCCGGCCTGTGCACCGCGCTGCAGGCCGCCGACGGCGATGGGGACGCGATGGCCTCGCCGCTGGCCGAGGGTGCCTGGCAAGCAGTCGAGCAGCAGCTCACCAGCTGGCTCGGCGTCGGCCGCGAAACGGAGCGCCGCACAGGAATGGAGGGGCTGGGCGCATCACTGGCCCGCGTCCTGCAGGCGGCAGGGCCCGAGACCGCCGACACCATCGCCGCCACGCTGCGCGGCCTGCCGGACACCGCCCTGGAATGTCTGCTCCCTGCCCTGCGCACAGCGGCCCGCCACCAGACGACCATACGCGATGGCGCACCCGCCGCCCGCGCCTTCCAGGCCCTCGCAGACCACTGCGAGGACCGGCTCACCGCGGCCCTCACCCGCCCCGTACGCGCGGCCGACGACTGGTCCCTCACCCCGGCCGGGACATGCCGGACTGGCTGCGGACTCTGCCCCGACTTGGACGCCTTCCTCACCTCCCGTACCCGCCACGTCATGGAGTGGCCGCTCGCGAAGGACGGACGCCGCCACCTCCACAGTCGCATCGACCAGGCTGGCCTGCCCGTCTCCCACACCACCCGGCGCCAGGGACGCCCCTACGTCCTGGTCCTGACCAAGACGAAAGCCGTCTTCACCCGCGAACAGGCGACCCGCACCCGCGCCGAGACCGACCTGGCGTGGCTGCGGGACAAATGGCCCCGGTCGCGCGGCTGAGGGTGGCTGTTGATGTCAGACGTTGATGTCAGGGCGAAAGTCCTGGCCTGAGACTTCCGCGGCAGCCCCCGACAGATCACGGTGGTCGTCAAGGCCGTCCTGACCTTGCAGTACCTGATCCGCTATCCCTTCGGGACGAACAAGAACGAGACCACATCGTGACACTCCGCCCGGCCGGTGATCGTCTCCTTCAGAAGAAGTCGATCACCACCCCCAACCTCGGACGGAGTATCAACTCCCCCCCGTCAAGGCCCGCTCACCTGCTAGAACGAAGTTGGGACACGCTCATTGGCGGTCAGCGGGTCGACGTTCTCCCGCTCGCACATCACCAGGTACTCGGCCAGCCCCCGGGCGTAGGCGTCGATCGTCCGAGGGGCGCGGCCCAGGTCGCTCCACACCTGCAACCACCCGGCCGCCTGCTCGTGCCTGCCGAGCACCGGCCACTTCTCCTCCAGCACCACCGTGCCCAACACATCTCCTCAGTCCGTGGTCGTACCGCAGGGAGATGATCTCCGCTGCTGCCAGATTCCACGTAACTGATACGAACGATGTACGCACCGCCCGGCCCAGTTCTCTACGCGCACGACAAGGTGGCCGGTTCAATCTCCCGGCTACGCGCCCTGACGCAGGGCGGCGACTACGCCTACTACGTCGACATCGCCCACTTCATGGCCGACCTCCCGTTGCCCGCTGAGGCGGGCACGCTGGCTCGACGGGGAACCGCAGACCCGTGCGCGGTGGCGCGCCCTGGTCACCACACGGCGCGAGTACCTGCGGGCAGCACGCTGACGGTGCGGCGAAGGCGCGGCAAACGACCGGCGCTGTGCAGCTGTGAGCGGAGAACCTCCCCCGCCATGCCGACACCGTGAGTCCATCTTTTCGGACTCTGAGCTCTGCTGGCTTCAGCCCGGCTGCATGGCTGTCAGATCGCGCGCAATACCGCGACGCCCTTGCCGAGGATGGCCGCGTCATCCCCGGGGATCGGCTCGTAGCTGGAGTTGTGGGGCATGAGCCAGACCCTGCCGCCCTCACGCCGCAGGCGCTTCACGGTGGCCTCCCCGTCCAGGAGTGCGGCCACGATGTCACCATGGTCGGCGGAGTCCTGGCGGCGCACGGTGACGACGTCGCCCTCACAGATGGCCGCCTCGAGACCAGGCAGGGCAGGGCGAGGAGGCGACCATGGCGGGGGAACTGTGTGACGGGACAGCTGTGTTGGAGGAGAGCCTGAAGGTGGCCTCAGGTTCGCGTCGGGGGCTGGGCGGCACGGGTCGTTCACCGACATGTGCCCCTGTGCCGCGCCCGCCCCCCGGCGACCGGTCACGCGGAGGTGTGCAGCGGGACCGTCAACTGCTTCAGCCAGGTGCCGGTGGTGAAGTCACGTGCCTTGATGACGACCGAGCGGGGGCCCACCTCGACCTGGAGGCCCTGGTTGAAGGCGCCGCCGAGCGAGACCTCGCCGCCCTTGCCGTCGTCCATCCAGCCGACCTGCACGGCGGCGGTGTTGACGACGGTGAACCCTTCGTGAAGCGCAGCGACGACGTCTCCGGCTTCGTGGTGCTGCCGCGCCGGTGGGTGGTGGAGCGCACGTTCGGCTGGCTGCTTCGCTCGCGCCGTCTGGCCCGTGACTACGAGCGGCGGCCCGACTCCAGCGAGGCGATGACCTTTGGTCGATGCCCATGCTCATGACCCGCCGCCTCGCAGCCCCGGCGCGAGCGTGAACCGCCCCGACGGTTCCTTGACCAGCCAGCCCCGCCTCACCAGCCGGTTCGCCTTCGACCGCACTCCCTCGACCTGCGCCGGCACCTCCTCCAGCCCGAGCGCCGAGGTGATCTCCTTGCAGGTCAACGCTGTTCCCGAGCCGGGCAGGATCCCCATGATCCGTTGATAGTCCGGTGACAGCACCGACACCTCAAGGCCCTCATGCCACACCGGCACCACCGCCCCCGGCACTGCCCCGCCTCCCGGCGTCGGCGTCGCGTCGGGGCAGTGTTCTCCGCGGCCGGCATGGCAGCCTCCTCGACGCCGGCACCATCGCCAGGACCAGCGAGTACCTCGGCGAGAACCTCCCGTGCAGTCACGAAGCGCTCCCACAAGAGCTCCGCGTCGCGCAGCTCGGCAAGGACCCGGTCGGCTTCCTCGCGCAGCACCTCAACCCGCTGCCGGGCACCCCGTTCCCGCTCCTCCAGCAGACCGACCAGCGACGGCATTCCCGCACCTCCACGACCGAGACGACACGACGTTTCCTGTCTGCCATGGAACCCACGACACCACGCCTGACCAGCTAAAAGTCAGTGATCAAGTACGGAAAGACAACAGCTTCTGAAAGCAAGAAGGCCCCATCCGCCTCGAGGTTGGATGACAGGGCCCATGGCCAGCGATCAGGCAGTGTTGCCCCGGTGGTTCACGGGGCCGGAACGCTGGTGCCGCTGACGCCGGTGGTGGCCGACAGCAGGAACATCGCCAGGAGCAGTCCCGCCACGGCGGCGACGGCACCCATGATGAGCGCGGCGGTGTGGATGCCGCGGTGCTCGGCGTCGCGTCGAAGGCCGACCAGCGAGCTGCCGACCGCGGCGAGCCCGACCGGCACCGCCAGCAGGAAGTTGACCGCCAGGGCTGCCACGGATACGACTCCGAGCAGCAGACTCGCGGCGGCGTGGAACCAGCCGGTGCGTGCGGTCAGCGCGGTGTCTGCCATGAGATCTCCTGTCACAGAATGCGATTACAAGGTGCTGCACACATAGTCGGCGGAGACCGCACCGCTTGCGGCTCGCGCGAGAGCCCGTCGCAGATCCGGTTCCACGTCTCCCGGTCGTAGTCGCCCTCGCCGTAGTACTCGTTGCCGAGGTCCATGCCTTCGATGAGCCTCTCCACCCGGCAGTTTCTGGATCTGCGCGTCGGTCAGGTCGGGCAGTGACGACGGGCCGGGATTCTGCATGGCCGCGACACTGCCGGCCCGCACCACACCGCCACTCGGCTTCTCCGGGATCAGCCCAGATCAGGGGTGACTTCCAGGCTTAGCGTTGTTTTTCGGCGAGAACTACTGGGACCCCCTGAGTCCCGTGAGTTCAGGGGAACTGAAGGTATCTCGGCGAGAACCCGAGGGGTGGGTGTCCTGGTTCCCGGGTGTGGCCTCTTGGGTTCGTTGTGAACCCGCGCGTGTGGCCTCGCTGATGTAGGGGTGTGCGTTGTTGTCCGGGCTCGGTTCACGCTTCGTCGCGGTGCGTGAGGTGGCCGTCAGTGAGCCGCCAGTAGTGCTGGTGAGGAGTCAATTGCCAGGTCTCGTCGGCAGCGATCGCCTGCGTGATCCATTCGTGGAGTTGCGGGAGGGCATACGCCCGTAGAACAGCGCGGGTGGCAGCACGTTCAGTGGCACCGACTGGGTGGACGTCTATGCGGAAGCCGACCATGTCCGGATGCATGCTGCGGCCGTAGTTGCTAGGGATCGGAGCGATCCATTCTGCTCCCAGGACGATGGGCCCGCTGTCATGTCCCGTGAGGAACCGCAGGTCCGTGACGCGGCACATGTAGGGGCCGAGACACGCGTTGATGTCGGTGGTGGTCAGTGGCCAGGCGCGGTGCCGGGGCAGTCTTCGATTTCGTGCGGACATGACAGGCAGAATGGTAGAAGGCCACGGTCAGTTCTCACAGGTTTGTTCGACGGGCTGCTCCAGCAGCGCCCGTGCGGAGTTCGCGTAGCGGATCGCGGTCTTCTCGTCCAGGCCGAAGACCTCGGCGAGGTGGAGCGGATCGGGGCCATGGACGAGGGCTTCTTCGAGCTGCCGGTCGACGCGGAGCTGTTCCAGGGTGGCGGCCTGGCCCCGAAGCGGTGCAGTGAGGGAGACCTGGCTGATGGAGCCGGTTCCCAGGGCGGTGATCTTGTTGATCAGCAGGTGCGGGTTGGCCGTGCTCGGCCACCGCCGGAAGCGGTGGCCGAGC
>NZ_JBEZKL010000148.1:0-17946 GCF_040704695.1 Streptomyces sp. NPDC048411 | reverse complement strand
CGATACTGGGCGTATCGGGGCGAGCCCGACAACGCAGCGCGCGTGCGTGCCAGGCGTCGCCAGGCAGGCGGGACTTTCGAAACACGCCCTAGTACTGGGGCGTCCCTGGTCGGCGTACCCGTCGTCCCCGATTCCCTCGCGTGCGTATCTCCCGGCGCAGTGGCAGCGTGGGATGGGAGGCACAGACCCACACGCACAGGGACGGCCCGGATGCACAAAGAGCGTGGCCGCGCTGTTGGCGACAGGGACCTCGGCAGACCGGCGAAACACCATTCCTGGGCGCGTCGCCTGCGTTCCTGGCTGAGCGGGCGCAGCGTCGCCGGGCAGACTTTCCTCTGGCTGCTGGCAGCCCTGGTGCTGCTCGTCGTCGCGGCGCTGACGGCGCTCATCCTGCAAGCCCAGCACTACAGCAAGAGCGACGCGGAACACCGCACGGCCGCCGCCGCCATCGCGGTGTCGCAGTCCCCAGGGGTGGTGCAGGCCCTCGAGAGCGCTCATCCGAGCGCGATTCTGCAGCCGCTCGCCGAACAGACCCGGAAGAGCGCCGGCCTCGACTACGTCGTCATCTACAACTCCCGGGGCATCCGCTACACCCATCCCAATCCCCAGCTGATCGGGAAACACGTCCTCGGCCCGTACGAGTACGCCCGGAAGGGGCCGAGCACCGTCACCGCCGCCTCACCCCTGGGCCTCACCGTCGACACGACCGCGCCCATCAAGAGGCCCGATGGCTCGGTCGCCGGATTCGTGTCGGTAGGCATCACGGCCGAGCACGTGACCGGTGTCGTGAACCGCCAACTGCCGGTGCTCCTCGGCGGCGCCGCCGTCGCGCTGACCCTCGGAATGGTCGGCGCGGCCCTGGCGAGGCGGCGACTGCGCCGCCAGACGCACGGCCTGGGGCCGTCCGAGATGACACGGATGTACGAGCACCACCACGCGGTGCTGCACGCGGCCCGGGAGGGCGTACTGATCGTCGGCGGGGACGGTCGGCTGATCCTGGCCAACGACGAGGCCCGGCGTCTGCTGGAGCTGCCCCCCGAGCCCGAGGGCCGGCCGGTCCAGGACCTCGGGCTCGATCCGAAGCTGGCCGGGCTGCTGGCGTGCGGGCGCGTCGTCACCGACGAGGTGCACCTGGCCGGAGACCGCCTGCTAGCCGTCAACAACCGCCCAACGGAGCCCTACGGCGGACCGCCCGGCAGTGTTGCGACGCTGCGCGACACCACCGAGCTGAGGCGCCTGGCCGGGCAGGCCGAGCTGGCCCGCTCCCGCCTGCAACTGCTCTACGACGCGGGGATGCGGGTCGGGACCACGCTGAACGTGGTGCGGACCGCGCAGGAGCTGGCGGACGTGGCGGTGCCACGGTTCGCGGACTTCGCCACGGTCGAGCTGGCCGATCCCGTCCTGCGGGGCGACGAACCGCCCTTGGGCACGGGCACGGAGCGGGGCCTGCAGATCCGCCGCACGGCGGCGAGCGGCATCAGGGACGACTACCCGCTCTACCCCGTCGGGTCGACGTTGAGCTTCGCCTCCGCGACACCGGAGGGCCTCAGCCTGGACACCGGCCGCGCCGTACTCGCCGCCGACCTGAGCCAGGCGCACGCGTGGCGGTCGCGCGACCCCGAGAGCTCCGACGCCATCCTGTCGTACGGGATCCACTCGCTGATCTCCGCACCGCTCCAGGCGCGCGGCCTGGTCCTGGGCATGGTCAACTTCTGGCGCTTCGGGGATTCCGAACCGTTCGGGGACGACGACGTCTCCTTCGCCGACGAGCTGGTCGCCCGCGCGGCGATCGCCGTCGACAACGCCCGCCGCTTCACCCGTGAGCACACCATGGCCGAGACGCTGCAACGCAGCCTACTGCCCCGCGGCGTGCCCGAGCAGAGCGCCCTGGACCTGGCTCACCGCTACCGCCCAGCGCACCCTGGCGTCGGCGGGGACTGGTTCGACGTCATCCCGCTACCGGGATTCCGTGTGGCGTTGGTCGTCGGCGACGTCGTCGGCCACGGCCTGCACGCTGCTGCCACCATGGGCAGGCTGCGCACGGCGGTCCACAACTTCTCCACCCTCGACCTGCCCCCCGACGAGCTGATCGCCCACGTCGACGAGCTGGTGGCCCGCATCGACCAGGACGAGGCGGAGGTTGAGGGGGAAGAGAGCGACGGCGAGCGGATCACGGGCGCCACCTGCCTGTACGCCATCTACGATCCGGTGTCCGGATACTGCACCATGGCGCGGGCGGGCCATCCCCTCCCCGCGCTCGTACGGCCTGACGGCAGTGTCGAGTTCGTCGACCTGCCCGCGGGTCCGCCCCTCGGCGTGGGAACCCTGCCCTTCGAGACGGTCCAGTTGCGGCTGGAGGCGGGGTCCCGGCTCGTGCTCTACACGGACGGGCTGGTCGAGAACCGGCACCGCAACCTGGAGGACGGGCTCACCCGGCTGCACGACTGCCTGTTCAGGGCCCGCGCCAACGGGTCCCCGGAGGAGATCTGCACGGCCATCTTCGACGCGATGGTGCCACCGCACCCGAGCGACGACGTCGTGCTTCTCATTGCACGCACGCGTCTGTTCGCCTCCGACCAGGTGGCCACTTGGGACGTGCCCCGCGACCCCGCCGCCGTCTCCCGCGTCCGCTCGGCGTGCGTCGGGCAACTCACGGCCTGGGGCCTGGAGTCGCTCTCCTTCACTACGGAGCTCATCCTCAGCGAGCTGATCACCAACGCTGTCCGCTACGGCACCGAACCCATCCACGTCCGCCTGCTCCGCGACCGCACCCTCGTCTGCGAGGTCTCCGACGGCAGCAGCACCGCGCCCCACCTCCGCTACGCCGCCACCACCGACGAGGGCGGCCGCGGGCTGTACCTCGTCGCCCAGCTCGCCGAACGCTGGGGGACCAGGTACACGGAACGGGGCAAGGTCATCTGGACGGAACAGGCCCTCACCACGACGCCCGGGCTGTTCGACACCATGCCTTTCTAGTGGCTCGTCACGCATCCTTGGCCGGGTAATCGACCCTGCTCTCGCCGACCAGCAGACTGTCTTCAGGACTTGATCTTGAAGGTGGTCGTGCGACGTCGACCGAGTGTGTTCGTCCGGCCCGTCAGCATGGAAGAGGGCCGCCGGCTGCAGCGAATCAGCCGGACCGCGAAAGATCCGGTGAGGCTGCGGCGGGCGATCGTGGTGCTGATGTCCGCCCAGGGCCAGACGGTCAGGGACATCACCTCACTGATGCAGGTCGGCGAGGACTACGTCCGCGATGTCATTCACGCCCTCAACGGCGGGGGTTCGACGCGCTGGACCCGAAATGGAGCGGAGGACGCCCCAAGACGATCAGTGACGAGGTGCGCGAGCACATGTGCCTGATCGCCCGGACGCCCCCCGCCGACTGGAAGATCACAGCATTCTTCAGACCGTAATTATGCAGTCTTTCCGAGACTCAGGACACTGGGGCGTGTTTCGAAAGTCCTGCCTGCCAGGCGGCGTCCGGCCCGCCCTGCGGGCGGACGACGCTACTTTCGAAACGCCCTAGAAGAGCGCCGGTGTGTCGCCCTCCGTGCCGTTCTCGAAGGCCAGCAGCCGCTGCTTGCGGTCGAGTCCGCCGCCGTAGCCGGTGAGGCTGCCCGACGCTCCGATGACCCGATGGCAGGGGACGATGATCCCGACCGGGTTCTTGCCGTTGGCCAGGCCCACAGCGCGGGAAGCACCCGGCTTGCCCAGGTTTTCGGCGAGTTCCCCGTACGAGCGTGTCTCGCCGTACGGGATCGACCGGAGCTGTTCCCAGACGCTGCGCTGGAATGGGGTGCCGTCCAGGTGCAGGGGCAGGTCGAACTCCCGCAGCTCGCCCGCGAAGTAGGCGTCCAGCTGGCGGATCGTCTCCGTGAAGGGGCGCGGGTCCGGGTCGCCGAAGGTTTCCTCGGGCGGGCGGTGCCGCTGACCGGTCATGTAGAGGCCCGAGAGGACGCCGTCGGTGGCGACGAGGGTCAATGGGCCGTACGGGCTGTCGACGACCGTGTGCTGCCGGGTCGCGACGCGTGTCGCAGTCATCAGCTAACTCCCTTACACGGGAAGGTGATTGATGGGGTGATCGTCGACGGTCCAAAGATACTGGACCGCGTACGCCCGCCAGGGACGCCAGGCCGCCGCGCGTGCGGTCAGCGCCGCGGGGGTCGACGGGAGACCGAGTTCCTCCGCCGCCCGCCGGATGCCGAGGTCGGTGGGGAGGAAGGCGTCCGGGTCGCCGAGCGCTCGCATCGCGATGACCTCGACGGTCCAGGGGCCACAACCTGGCAGGGTGATGAGTTCGGCCCGGGTCCTCTCCCAGTCGGTGTCGGTGCCGAGTTGCAGCGAGCCGTCGGCGAGTGCACCGACGAGGGTCGTGAGGGTGGTGCGACGGCTGCGCGGCAGCGCGAGCTGCTCGGGGTCGAGCCCGGCGAGCGCTTCCGGGGTCGGGAAGAGGTGGGTGAGACCGCCCTCGGGGTCGTCGACGGGGACGCCGTGGGCGGTGACCAGGCGGGCCGCGTGGGTGCGGGCGGCAGCGGTCGAGACCTGCTGGCCGAGCACCGCCCGTACGGCGAACTCCGCCCCGTCGACGGTACGCGGCACCCGCCGCCCCGGCGCCTTGTCGACCAGCGGGGCGAGCAGCGGATCGGCCCGCAGCTGATCGTCGACGGCCACCGGATCGGCGTCCAGGTCGAGCAGCCAGCGGCAGCGGCTGATGGCGAGGGTGAGATCGCGCGGGTCGGTGAGCGAGAGCCGGCACGCGATGTGATCGGGGCGCGGAGTGAGGGCGACGACGCCGTGCCCGTACGGGAGGTCGAGCGTCCGGCGGTAGGCGCCGTCGCGCCACTCCTCGACGCCGGGGACCGCGGTCGCGGCGAGATGGCCGAAGAGGTTGGAGGGATTGAGCGGGGCCCGGTACGGCAGCCGAAGCGCTATCACTCCCGGCGTCGCCGGCGGTTTCGCGGACCGGGCGGCGCGGGTGCGCAGCTCGCTCGGCGCGAGCGCGAAGACCTCACGGACGGTGTCGTTGAAGGTACGGACGGAGGAGAAACCGGCCGCGAACGCCACGTCGGCCATGGGGAGTTCGGTCGTCTCGATGAGCAGCCGGGCAGTCTGGGCGCGCTGGGCGCGGGCCAGGGCGAGCGGACCGGCACCCAGCTCGGCCAGCAGCTGCCGCTCGATCTGCCGGGCGGAGTAGCCGAGCCGGGCGGCCAGCCCCGGCACTCCCTCACGGTCGACGACCCCGTCCCCGATGAGCCGCATCGCACGGGCGACCGAGTCGGCGCGGGCGTTCCACTCCGGGGAGCCGGGGCTGGTGTCGGGCCGGCACCGTTTGCACGCCCGGAACCCGGCCTGCTGGCAGGCGGCGGCACTGGGGTAGAAGGTCATGTTCTCGACCTTGGGCGGCACGACGGGGCAGCTCGGACGGCAGTAGATCCTGGTGGTCAGGACCGCCGTGAAGAACCAGCCGTCGAAGCGGGCGTCCTTGGACTGGACGGCCCGTACGCAGCGCTCGGTGTCGGTGTACATGGCTCAAGCATGAGCCACCCGACAGCGCCGAGCTGGCGGAAATCCGACATCAGCCTTCCGCTGCCAGGGCCTCTTCGAACTCCGTGTACGCATGTGCGTCGAACAGGACGAATCGCACCTCCTCCACCGGAGCTCCCGCCCCCGCCAGGACCGTGCGGACGGCGATCCGCGCGCCGTCGTCCAGGGGCCAGCCGTAGACGCCGGTCGAGATCGCGGGGAAGGCGACGGTCCGCGCACCCAGCTCGGCGGCCACCCGCAGTGATTCCCGGTAACAGGAGGCCAGCAGCGCGGAACGGTCCTCGGCGCTGCTCCATACCGGCCCGACGGTGTGAACGAGCCGGGAACTCCTCTCCGTACTCGAAGCGAACTGAACCGCTCCGGATTTGTCAGAGGCGCGGAGCTGTGTCTGTGACCCGGGATTCTCGAGTGTGGCCAGGTGCGGGACCTTCTTGCCGGACTCGTCCTCGATCTCCACGGTGGTGATCTTGGCGTCGTGCCGCTGGCGGACACGCGACGGCCTCGTCACACGCAATGTGTACGCCGAGGCGCCGCCCAGAGGCGAGTACGAGCTGACCCCGCTCGGGCACACGCTGCCGTCGCTGATTCATCGAAGCCGCGCCCGGATCCCGCCCGCCAGGACGGTCGGCACTGCGGTCCTGCCCTGAGGAATGCTGCCGGGCCCGTGCGTCACACAGCGACGTCGGCTTCGGCATCCGGGATCGACAGGGCCCAGGCGGCCATGGCCTCGAGGACGTCGCGCAGTCCCTCACCGACGGGGGTGAGGCGGTATTCGACGCGTGGGGGGATCTCCGCGTAGGTGGTGCGGGTGACGATGCCATGGGCCTCGAACTGGCGCAGTCGGCTCGTGAGGGTGTGCGGGCTGATGCCGGGCAGGGCATTGCGCAGTTCGGTGAAGCGGTGAGGGCCGTGCAGGAGTTCGCGCACGATGAGGGTGGCCCAGGGCCCGCTGAGCAGGTTGAGGAATCGGGCGACACCGCAGTCGGGCGGATGGGGGTGGGACATTTTTTTGAGCATAGTCCATTAGTGCAGTTGATGTAACTGGCGCATTGCATGCACTAATGGGGACATGACCTACGTGATTCATGGCGCCACCGGCGCCCAAGGTGCTCCTGTCGTTGCCGCCCTCACTGCCGCGGGCAAGTCCGTCATCGCCTTGACCCGAAACGCGGCCGCTGCTGTACCCGGCGCGCAGGTGGTGGCCGTCGACTACTCCTCCACCGCGGACCTGACCCGGGCCTACCGCGACGCCGAGGGAGTGTTCGTCCACCTGCCCCTGGCCTCGGAAGAGGACCGCCTGGCTTATGCGCGCAACATCGTCGCCGCCGTCCGCGAGGCTCGGCCGGCCCGCGTGGTGTTCTCCACCAGCGGCGTCGACGTCCCCGAGACCGGTGATCCGGCCGAGAGCGCGGTCTCGACGCTGATCAACGGGCTGGCGGACAGCAAGGTGTCCTATGCGGTGATCGAGCCCCGGCTGTTCTTCGAGAACCTGCTCCTGCCGCCCGTGTTCGAAGCGGTCCGCGAGCAGGGCGTGCTGCGCTACCCGCTGCCCGCCGGCTTCCGCGTCTCCTGGTCCTCGCACCTGGACATCGCCGACGTCGCCGCCGCGCTGTTCGAGCGCCCGGATGTCACTGGTGTTGTCTCCGTCGGGCAGTACCCGGCGATCACGGGAGAGGAACTGGCCGGGGCATTCGCCGGCCGGCTCGGGCGGGACGTGGCCTACGAGGCGCTCACTCCCGACGCCTTCGGCGCATCCATCGCGCCCCTGATCGGGGAGGGCCCCGCCGCCGGCGTCGCCGCCAGCTACAAGGCCAAGAGTGCGCTGCCGGACCACTCGATCACAGCCGAACGCTCCGCCCAGAAGCTCATCGGCATGACACCTCGGACCGCGAGCCAGTGGTTGGCTGACATCGGGCTCTGACCAAAATCGCCGACCGCACACCAGGTCAGAGACGTAAAGGCCCAGGTCACGGAGCGTGAACTCCGGTCCTGGGTCTTCGTTTTCCGATCGGCGCGGGCTCACCGGCATACAGCTCGTCGGCGCCGTGGTCGGCCTGGCACTGGTGGCACTCATCTTCATGCCCGGCCGGACGGCCGAAGAGCAGCCGACCGCATGACACCGGCCTCGCAGGTGGTGGTGATCGGCGGCGGCCAGGCCGGCCTCGCCGCCGGCTACACCTGCGCGCCTCGATGATCTGGGTCAAAGACCTCACTCGGACCGTCGCGGCGCACAGGTGAAGGCAGGCGAGGCGGCTGAACGCCTCAGGGGATGAGGACGATCCGTCCGCGCAGGCCGCCTTCGGCCAGCCGTGCATGGGCCTCGACTGCGGCGTGGAGAGGGTAGGTCTGTGCGACGCGGGCCAGCAGCACGCCCTGGTCGGCGAGGCGGGACAGTTCGGTCAGCAGGGCGCCGTCGGCCTGCACGCTGAGGGCACCGACGCGGATGCCACGCTCGGAGCGGGGCTCCTGACCGGGCCACAGGCCGGCGTAGGCGCCGCCGTCACGGACGGCGGCGAGCGCGTCGGATCCCAGCCCCGCGGCGTCGAGGACGCCGTCGAAGCCGGCCGGTGCCAGGGCCTGTCCGCGGGCCCGGAAGTGGTCGGCGCCACGGGAGATGAGGAATTCCTCGTAGTCGGCGGAGGCGAGCCCGGTGACCTCCAGTCCCTGCTGGTGGGCAAGTTCCACGGTGTGGGCGCCGACGCCGCCACCTGCTCCGGTGACCAGCAGGCTCTGCCCGGGGGCAAGGGCGAGCAGGCGCAGCGCCTGGGCGGCGGTCGTCGTGTTCAGGGGCAGCGTCGCGGCGTGGGTGTCGTCGAGGGTCGTGGGAGCCGGCGCGAGGGTGTCGGCGTCCAGGACGACATAGTCGGCGTGGGTGCCGAGCGGCGTGTGGTGGCCGGTGGCCAGGGCGATGACGCGGTCGTCGGCCGACCAGGTGACGCCGGGTCCGACGGCGTCGACGGTTCCGGCGACGTCCCAGCCCAGGCCGATGCGCTCCTCGCCGCCGAAGACGCCGGAACGCATGGCCGCGTCCACCGGATTCAGCGCGGCTGCCGCCACCTTGATCCGCACCTGCCCAGGGCCTGGCATGGGTACCGGGTGCTCTGTGATCTCAACTGCGTCGGGCCCGCCGAAGCGGGAAACGGTTGCAGCGCGCATGGACATGGTTTTCCTCCTGAAGCGGCCGGAGCGCCGCCGAATATCTGGTGGTCACGTCTCGCTGGCGGGCGACAGCTTCGACTGCTCCTGCTGTCGGCGGGCCCTTTGAAGGAGCCGGGGCGGCATGCACAGGGCTGCTTGGGGTGCGCAGCGTGGTCGAGCCAGGGGCCTTCCCTATCGCACGCCCGTGACGTGGTTTCTTACCGTTGGTGCGTAACGCCATGATGAGTCAGAATGGAAATGCCCGCAAAAGGCACACGCGTGTGCGGAACGGGAAGGACAGGTGCGTCATGCACGACACGGCGATGGACGGGCGGGCCGCCGCATTGCCGGGCCCCTGCGCTCGCTGGCCGGTGGAGCAAGGCGAGACCATCCGGCAGATCGTGGAACGAGCCGGCGACAAGTGGACCGTGCTCGTGATCGGCACCCTGGAACACGGGCCCCTGCGCTACACCGACCTGCAGCGTTCCATCGCGGGGATCTCCCAGCGCATGCTCACGCACACCCTGCGTCAACTGCGACGCGATGGTCTGGTCACCCGAACCGCCTACCCTGAGGTGCCGCCGCGGGTGGAGTACGCACTGACCGATCTGGGCGCCACCTTGCTCGACGCCGTCACCGCGCTGATCGACTGGGCCGGCACCCACCACGACGAGATCTGCCAGAACCGCTCCCACTTCGACGAGGCAGCCGTGACAGGCTGACACGACAGCCGTGGGACGGCCCCCAAGAACCTGCGCGGTGCGGATAAAGATCTTGCCCGATCCTCCACCCGAGATTTCCGGGAGGCTCTCGGTGCGGTGATGGGCAGCCAACGTTAACAACGCGGTAACGGCCTGATCCACTCTCTATCGTGCACCAGGCCGTAAAGGCCGACGCCCCCGCTTGGGACGCCGCCCTTACCGAACCCGTCTGACAGGGGGCTCAGGCGCGGTGGGTCAATCTGACCATGGTCTCCGTTAGCCGAGTTGCCGAACGAACGCCTCGTACGCACGGTCATCGAAGAGGACGAACCGCACCTCTTCGACCGCTGTCGGTGTGTTCCGCACCGTCTCCACTGCAATACGAGCCGCATCGTCCATGGGCCACCGGTACACACCGGTGGAGATCGCCGGGAACGCGACCGTCCGGGCGCCCAGCTCGTCGGCTACGCGAAGCGACTCCCGGTAGCAGGAGGCAAGAAGCGAAGGATCATTGCCTGAAACCTGGTATATCGGGCCGACCGTATGGATCACCCATCGGGCGTCGAGCTTCCCTGCCGTGGTCGCTACCGCCTGACCGGTCGGTAGCCCTTTTCCGTACTGCGAGGCGCGCAGCTCGCGGCAGGCAGCGAGGATTTCCGGGCCGCCGCGCCGGTGGATCGCGCCGTCGACTCCGCCGCCGCCAAGCAGCGAGGAGTTCGCGGCATTGACGATGGCGTCGACGGACTGCAGGGTGATGTCGCCGCGGACCAGGGTCACCGTGACGGGCGCGGGGGTACGCATGGTCCCATCATGCCGTTCCCGGGGCTGCTCCGCGGGACGGGAGCTGCGCCGTGCCGCGCGTTCACCGGCAGGGCGCCAGGTGTGCCGCATGTCCGGCCGGGCAGGACGCCGGTGGCCGAGGTTCGCGGGGCGGTGTGCTCGGGCGCCTTGCCGCGCAGCCTGTTCGGCCTGCCCTCAGGTCGCGCGGAGCCTGCGCCACACCGCCTTCGCCGCGTGGTGGCCGGACATCCCGTGCACGCCGGGCCCTGGCGGGGTGGCCGAGGAGCACAGGAACACCGCGGGGTGCGCCGTCGCGTACGGCACGCGGGCGAGCTTGGGCCGGATCACCGTCTGCAGACCGGCGAACGCACCGCACGCGATGTCACCGCCGACGTAATTGGCGTTACGCGCGGCGAGTTGGGGAGGGCCTGCGACGGCGCGGGCGAGGACCAGATCACGGAAGCCGGGGGCGAACCGCTCCAACTGTCTCTCGATGACCTCGGTGGCGTCGCCCTCCCAGCCCGCCGGGACATGTCCGTACACCCAGAAGACGTGACGGCCCTCGGGCGCGCGGGACGGGTCGACCAGGCTGGGCTGTGCGGTGATCAGGAACGGCACGCTCGGGTCGCGGCCCGCCACGGCTGCCCGCATCGCGCTGTCGATCTCTCCTGCCGTGGGCCCGATATGAACCGTGCCGGCCCGTCGGGCCTCCTTCGCGGTCCAGGGGACGGGGCCCGACAGCGCATAGTCGATCTTGAAGCAGGAGGCGCCGTACCGGTAGTCGCGGTAGGCGTTGCCCAGTCCGGCGATCCGCGCGAGGGCGGTCGGCGAGGTGTCGAAGACATAGGCGCGGGCGGGCGGGAGCTCGTCGAGGCGCTTGACCTCCGTGCCGGCACGGATCGTGCCGCCCAGTTCACCTACGTACGAGGCGAGGGCGTCGGAGATGGCCTGTGAGCCGCCGCGCGGCACCGGCCAGCCGTTCTCGTGGGCGGCGACGGCGAAGAGCAGTGCGATGCCGCCGGTCGCAAGGCCGCTGGTGGGGGCTATGGCGTGGGCGGCGAGTCCGGCGAACAGGCCGCGCGCCTTCGCGCCCCGGAACCGGCGGGAGAGGAGCGTGGCCGGCTGGATCGCGTCCAGCCCGAACCGGACCCAGCGGTACGGATCGCGCGGCAGCCCGATCCACGGCGTGCGCAGGAAGTCCTCCGCGAGCGTGTCCCAGTGACCGAGGTACGGGGCGAGCAGCCTGCGGTACGCCCCCGCGTCCTGCGGCCCGAGCGACATGGCGCTCTCCCCCACCGAACCGGTGAGCACGGCGGCGGAGCCGTCCGGGAAGGGGTGAGCGAGCGACAGCTCGGGCTGGAGCCACTCCAGGCCGTGCCGGCCGAGCGGCATCCGGGCGAACGCGGGCGAGCCGATGCCCAGCGGATGCACGGCTGAACACGGGTCGTGGCGGAAGCCGGGGAGTGTGAGCTCCTCGGTACGGGCGCCGCCACCGACCGTCTCCTGCGTCTCGAACACTTCCACGGAGAAGCCCCGGCGGGCCAGTTCGGCTGCGGCGGTCAGTCCGTTGGGGCCCGCCCCCACGACGACGGCATCGAGCATCGATGGCACCTTCGGACTCCTTCGTCAGCCGACGGCAAGAAACTCCAGGATATTCCGCTGCGCCGACAGCCGAACCGCGGGTACCGTCCGGGCCGATGAATACGGAATCGGCAGCAGAACGAGTTCGCGCATCGATGGTCGACGACATGGCGGCCCGGCTGACCGCGGTGTCCGGTGTCCGGGCCGTCACCCTCGGCGGCAGCCGTGCCCGCTCGACGCATCGCCCGGACTCCGACTGGGATCTCGGCGTCTACTACCGCGGGACACTCGACCTGGTCGCCCTGACCGCACTCGCCTCTCAGGAGCAAGGCTCCCCGGTGGAGGTGGCCGGTCCGGGCGGCTGGGGTCCATGGGTCAACGGCGGCGCCTGGCTGCGGGTGGACGGCACGGCGGTGGACTGGATCCTGCGCGACCTGGACCGGGTCGAGAGCGTGTGGTCCGACTGCCGCGAGGGCCGCTTCGAGGTGGGCGTCCAGCCCGGCCATCCGCTGGGCTTCTGGTCGCCCTGCTATCCGGGCGAGGTCGCCCTGGGCCGCGTACTTGACGACCCCTACGGTGAATTGACGGAACTTCAACAGCAGACGCGCGACTATCCGGAACCCCTGCGCAGGGCGCTCTGCGACGCCGCGTGGGAGGCGGACTTCTCCGTCGCGGCGGCACGCAAGTCGGCGTCCTGCGGGGACACGCTCCATGTCGCGCTCTGTCTGTCGCGGGCATTCGGCATTCTGGCGCAGGCTCTCCACGCCCACCACCGCACCTGGTGCCTGAACGAGAAGGGGGCGCTCGCCGCGGCCGCGCTGCTGCCGCAGACTCCGGCGGACTTCGCCGAGCGGGTCGGTGGGGCGCTGCGCGGCCTGGATTCGGCCGCGGTGGAGACGGCGGCGTCCGTGGTCCGCGACGTGCGGGCGGTTCTCGGGTGAAAAAGGGGTTCTGCCGGGGACCGGGCCCATTTTAGGATCGCGGCATGATCGCCGAACTTCAGTGCGTGGTGCTCGACTGCCCCGATCCCGTCCGCCTGGCCGAGTTCTACCGATCGGTCCTCGGCGGCCGGGTGAACGAGCCGGACCGGCGGTGGGCGCTCGACGAGAACTGGGCGACGCTGCACACCGACGCCGGTCCCGTCCTGGCGTTCCAGCGGGTGGCGGACCACCGGCCGCCTCAGTGGCCGGACCCGGCGCGGCCCCAGCAGTTCCACTTGGACTTCGGTGTGCCCGATCTGGACGCGGCGCAGGCGGAGGTCGTCGCGGCGGGCGCGGCCGTGCTCGACGACGGGAGCGGGGGCGGGAAGGCGGACGCAAAGCGGCCGTGGCGGATCTATGCCGATCCGGCTGGGCACCCGTTCTGCCTGGTGCTGCACCGGGTGGCGTAGCCGCTGCCGCTCAGTCGTTCCGGATGGCGGTGGCACAGCGTGCGAAGCCGCCTGGGAAGGTCAGCCCCCGGCGCGCAGCGCCGCCAGGATCCGTTCGGCCGTCGCCTTGTCCCGGGCGGCCGTGAACGGCAGGTCGTTGCCCCCGGCGATGCGGAACGGGGCACCCGAGAGCGTGACCTGGGCGCCGCCCGCCTCGGTGACCAGGAGCAGGCCCGCCGCATGGTCCCAGGCATACTCCCAGCTGAAGGCGACCGCGTCCTGGTCGCCGCGGGCGACGGCCAGGTATTCGAGGCCCGCGGAGCCGCACGGACGGGCGTGGATGCCGTCGACGAACAGGCCCAGCAGGGCCCGCTTCTGGGCGTCGGTGGTGTAGTCGGGGTGCGACATCGCGACTTCGAGCGCGGCGCCGGGCGCGGGCGATCCGGAGCGTATCGGCACACCGTTGAGGACAGCTCCCCGGCCGCGTATCGCGACCGCCATCTCGTTCAGGGCCGCGGCGTACGTCCAGGAGGCAAGGAGTTCGCCGCGGTGGGCGAGGGCGACGAGGGTGCAGAAGCCGGGCTCACCGCGGACGAACTGGCGGGTCCCGTCGACCGGATCGACGATCCAGACCGGTGCGTCGCCGCCCAGGGCGTCGTACACCTTCGGATCGGCGTGGACCGCCTCCTCACCGACGACCACCGAACCAGGGAGCAGCCGCGTCAGGGACGCGGTGAGGTGTTCCTCGGCAAGGCGGTCGGCGGTGGTGACGAGGTCGTGCGGACCGCTCTTCTCGACGATCTCGTGTGCGGCGAGCTGTCGGTAGCGCGGCATGATCTCGGCGGCGGCCGCTGCGCGAACCGCCTCCTCGACCTCGGTCAGGTCCCCGGCAAGGAAGTCATCGATCATGGCTCCAGCTAAGCACGGTCCACCGGGAACCCGACGACCTGGTCATGACGTGGAGATGGCCGGTCAGCGACCGACGGCGTACCCCTGCATGCCGCGGGGGTTCGCGGCGGCGGAGAGCACCCCGGTCTCCGGATCGCGGGCGACGGCGCACATCCGCCCTTCCGACCACGGGTCGCCCACGGTGACGTCATGGCCGCGGCGGCGGAGCTCCTCGACGACCACCGGGTCCATGCGCTCCTCGACGGTGACGCTGCCGGGCCGCATGCCGCGCGGGAAGAACGAGCCGGGGAAGCTGTCGTTGTGCCAGTTCGGGGTGTCGATGGCACCCTGCAGGTCGAGTCCGCCGCGTACCTCGGCGCGCAGGGCGACGGCGAGGAAGAAGTGCAGCTGCCACTGGTCCTGCTGGTCGCCGCCGGGGGTGCCGAAGGCCATCACCGGGACGCCGTCGCGCAGGGCGAGGGACGGGGTGAGGGTGGTGCGGGGGCGGCGGCCGGGGGTGAGGGAGTTCGGCAGACCCTCGTCGAGCCACGCCATCTGGAGGCGGGTGCCGAGCGGGAAGCCGAGCTCCGGCACGACCGGGTTGGACTGCAGCCAGCCGCCGCTGGGGGTGGCGGAGACCATGTTGCCCCAGCGGTCGACGACATCGATGTGGCAGGTGTCGCCGCGGGTCGCGCCGTCCGTCGCCACGGTCGGCTCGCCGGCGCCCGCAGCCGGGATACCCATGGCGTCGAAGCCCGCCTCGCCCGTGGCGACGGCGTGCGCGTGGCCGCTGAGGACGGGGGTGCGGCCCCCGGGGCTGCCGGGGCGCAGCTGGTGTGATGCCTCGTCGGTGATGAGCGCGCGCCGCTCGGCGTTGTACGGCTCCGAGAGCAGGATGTCGAGGGGGACCTCGGCGGCGTCGCCGTACCAGGCCTCACGGTCGGCCATGGCGAGCTTGCAGCCCTCGATGAGCAGATGCACGTACTCCGCGGAGCCGTACCGCGGAAGCTCGGCGGGCAGCAGAGCGAGCTGCTGCAGGAAGGCGGGGCCCTGGCTCCAGCCACCGGCCTTGGCGAGCGTCCAGCCGTTCCAGTCGTACGTGGCGGGCGCCTCGTACGACGCGGACCAGTCGGCCAGGTCGGCGGCGGTGAGGTTGCCGGTGTGGCGGGTGCCGCTGGTGTCCATGGTGGGCCGGGCGGCCTGGCGGACCAGTGCCTCGGCTATAAAGCCCTCGCGCCAGATCTTCCGGGCGGCGTCGATCCGGGCTGTGCGGTCGTCGCCACCCGTCTTCTCGGCCTCGGCGATCAGGCGGCGCCACGTCGCGGCGAGTGCGGGGTTGCGGAACAGCTCCCCCGGCTTCGGGGACGTGCCGCCGGGGAGGTAGACGTCGGCGGACGACTGCCATTCGGTCTCGAAGAGCTCGCGGACGGTCTCGACGGTCTGGCCGATCCGCTCGACGGGTGCGTGGCCGTCCTCCGCGTATCCGATCGCGTACCGCAGCACCTCGGCGACCGTCTTGGTGCCATGGTCGCGCAGCAGCAGCATCCAGGCGTCGAACGCGCCGGGGACCGCGGCGGCGAGCGGTCCGGTGCCGGGGACGAGGTCGAGGCCGAGGGAGCGGTAGTGGGCGACGGTGGCACCCGCGGGGGCCGGGCCCTGACCGCAGAGCACCTGCACGTCGCCGTCCTGGGGCGCCAGGATCATCGGCACTTCACCGGCCGGGCCGTTGAGGTGCGGTTCGACGACGTGCAGGACGAATCCGGCGGCGACCGCGGCGTCGTAGGCGTTGCCGCCGTCCTCCAGGACGGCCATCGCGGACTGCGAGGCGAGCCAGTGGGTGGAGGACACCATGCCGAAGGTGCCCTGGAGGGTCGGTCGGGTCGTGAACAAAGGGTCTCCCACCTCGCTCTTTACGTGTTTCGGCCCGGCTGATGGGCCCTCAGGACGGGGCCTGGGGAGAATCTGGGGAGTTTGCGCCAGGGGTCCCCTTCTCCCGCTCCCCCAGAAGGCTATCGATCGCCCTGCGCCCCTTCTTCCCCGCCTCCGGCATGAAGTGGGCGTAGTGGTCGAGGGTGATGGTCGGCGACGAGTGCCCCAGCCACTTGGCGAGGGTCACGACCGACTCTCCTGCCTCGAGGACGAGGGACGCATATGTATGCCTCAACACGTGGAACCCGTCCCTCGGCGCGGCTTGCCACTGCCACGGCTTCGCCCCCTCGGCCTGCGGCCGGATGACGCCTGCTCTGGCCAGCGCGGGCTTCCAGATCTCGGTATTCCATGTGTTGGCAGCGATCGCGTTCCCGTACTTCGTCGTCAGCACGAGGCTGAACTTCTTCCGCTCCTTGTCAGGTTCCGGACCGCCCCACGGCAACTCGACCTCATTGCCGGGGTAGGTTCTGGCGTGTTTCAGCAGCTCATCAGCCACGGAACGCGGCATGTCTACGACACGCGTCTTCCCGCCCTTCGGAAGAGTGAAGTACTTGCGGCCGTTGAGTATCTGCACCTGCCGCCGGAGGTTAAGGACTCCGCGCCCGTAATCGATGTCTTCCAGGCCGAGCCCGAAGACTTCTCCTTGGCGCAGGCCACACCCAAGCCCCAGAACCACCGCTATACGGTGCCTCTGACTGATCTCATCACGCACCTTTCGCGCCGTTGCCTCGGGCCACGCCTCACGACGCTCATCAGGCAACTTCGGCCAACGGACCGACCTGGACCTCATCGGGTTCCGAGCGAGACGCCTGTCATCCACCGCTGTCTCCAGGACGCTCGACAGCGCTGTGAGGATGCTGCGCGCGTACTGGGGGGAGCAAGAGGATTCGAGCTTGACTATGTAGGCGCGGAGCTCGGCCGCAGAGACCTTGTTCAGGGGCATGTCGCCCAGGTGTGGCACCACATGCAGCCGCATTCGCTGCTCAATGCTCACGCGGGTCTTGGCTGCTCCCCGCACACCCGGCATCCACTGCAGTTCGATGTATTCGGCAAGCGTCACGGAGCCGTCACGTGGATCGACGAACTCACCACGCTCCTGATCGGTACTTGATTGCCGGCGCCACGCCTTCGCGTCCTCCAACGTATCGAAGGAACGGTCTCTGACTCCGGGTATCCCCCCTACTCGATACCTCTTCCCTTTACCATAGCGCTCTGTGCGCTCTCGCTTGCCAGTGATCGGGTCCTTCTTCTTTTTGACCCATCGATCCTCGATGTAGCCAGCCAAGTACAGGTCTCCCTTGCTTTCTTGGTGGACTGCAGCGCACGCTGGCGCTGAAAGACTCGCTCTGAGAGAGGCCGCGCGTACGGCCAACACACGCCTCGGAGGCCACGTCTCGATCCGGCTCGGCTGTCGAAGGGTGGCCCATAATCAGCGGCATGGATTGCGCGGGGCGGCGGTTCTGTTAGGCACTGGGCATGCGGCTGGACCGATGCCGCGGAACGGCCTTCAGCGGGCTCAGGTCCGTGTTTGAGCGGGAGTCGACCTGCTCCTGGTCGCGGATCCAGGCATCGAGGGATTGCCGCCTGTACATGACGCGACCGCGAGGGCCCATTCGGAAACTCGGCGGTCCCTGCCGTCGATGCCTCCACACGTAGAGGGTGTGCGGAGAGAGACCGAGGTACTCGGCAGCGTCCTTCACGGTGAGAAACGCTGCGCGTGCGACTCGGGGAGCCGAGGAAGAAGCGAGTGGTGATTGTGCGGGCATACGAGGGTTTCTGTGAGATGCGGGTCGCGCGGGCCGGAGAGTCGGGTTCTCGCCACCCACTTGTGTGACCTCGTGGATAAGTCGCGACGCTGCATTGCCGGTTGGGCACGCAGCAGTCGCCGACTGCATATTTCATGGACGCAGCAGGGCGTAGCCGGTTGCGTCCAGGGAAGTGGTGTACAGGTTTCCACCTAAAACGGGGGTTTGATCCCGTAGTTGAGTGAGAAGCCTGAACGTAAGACGGCCACCG
>NZ_JBEZKL010000147.1:0-18172 GCF_040704695.1 Streptomyces sp. NPDC048411 | reverse complement strand
TCCTCGACCTCGCGGAAGCTGAGGGGGAAGCGGTGGTAGAGCCACACGCAGTGGGAGATGACCTCGACCGGGTACCGGTGCCCCTTGTACGACGGCGACACGGCGCCCACGGACAACCCCCTCCAACATGATCAACCCGAAGATCATCCCACCCAGCCAGCCAACGTGACAGCGCCCCAACGGGCCCTTAACTTCGTGGCGTTGGTCCAGTATCGCCCGGTGGCAGTACGCCTCCGGCTGCCCGCCCCGGCCCCGCAGCCAGCCCGGCACCGGCAGCAGCGGCCGGACCACGGCCCACTCCGCGTCCGTCATGTCCGAGGGATACCGCCGAACACGTTCCGGGTGGTCGGCCGCATTGCCGAACCGGTGAGCGACGCAATCACACGACAGGGCAGCCGAGTTGAACTCCACCGGCGTGAGCACGTACAACTGCGGCAACAGGGTCTCCTGGATCTCGGTTGGCTTCGCAACCCCGAGCTACCAAGAGCCCCTGCCTTCATGCCCACGGCCGGCCGCGATCACCCGATCGAGACTCCCGTTCGACACCCACCCCTCACGATCGGAACGACAACAACTACTTAAAGTTGCCGAGGTCAGGTGCCCAGGGTGCGCCGGGATTTTGGCCGGGGGATCTCGCGCCGGTCGAGGTAGGGTCTGTCAATCGAACGCGGACACGCCGTCCTCGCCCCACAGGCATGGTGCGCCGTCGAAGTCGCAGAGCAGTGCGTCGAAGGGGAGCTTGCCCATGGCGCCGAGCGTAACGTCCCGCTGTGGCGATCGAGGGCGCCGAACTTGTTCGGTGAACTGGAAGGGGCGCCGCCCGGCATTGGACGGCGCCTCCTTTTGGGCTCAGGCGAGGATTACAGGGCCCAGTTGAACTTCACGGCCTCCATGGGGAGAGCCTGACCGGTGGTGCCGATGATGCCCTCGGCCTTGCAGCCGGACCGCCACGTCGCGAAGGGGGAGGGGCCAGAACTTGCGTAACCCACGTTCCGGAGCCAGCCCTCGGCCCAGACGTCGCCCTGGCCTCCGAGCCGGCTGTCAGGGCAGTAGTAGTACGAGATGGCCTCGATCGGGGCGTTCATGCCCGTGGTGCCGATCTGGATGCTGTGGCTCGGGTTGGCGCACTGGTAGCTGGAGTCCCACCCGTAGTTCGAGCGGTGGGCCTTCATGCAGAGGCTTCCGTAGTTGATGCGTACCCGCAGGGCTTCCAGATTGCGGCCCTCGCCGATCGAGCCAGCCCAGCTGCCCTGGCAGACTTCGGGCTTCCAGCCGACGTTCTGCACATGCGGTTGGTAGCAGAGCGAGACACTGTCGGCCTGTGCAGTGCTGCCGGTGGCACCGGCTCCCAGGGTCGCCGCGACGGCCAGCCCGGTCGCGGCCAGTACGCGCGTCACCGTCTTGAACATAACTCGATACCCCCGTCAGATGAGAACGATCATGGATGATCGGAGAACGATGCTATCCAGTTGCTTTCAACCATCCAATCAATAAATCGATTTGAAGATCGCCGCCGAGATGTGGCCCGGAGTCAGCAGCACGAGCCATGTGAGCTTCCGCGCAGCCGGGGCCTGCCTCGCCACGGTCACCCTGCACGAAGCCGGCCTCACCGATACTCCCCACCGCACCGGACGTCGAGCAGAGCCGCGACACACTCCGTGCCACAGTTCTGCTCACCCATGAAGCGCCTGAGGCCGCGCTCGTCTGGGAAGACGGCGAGGGATGGCGCACAGCCACCCGACGCCTCCACCTGTACACCGCTCCCGGAGCCGCCCCGAACTCGGGAAAGACTGCACGCCGTGCTGAGCCCGGGAAAGGGTGACGTGTGGCCCCGGACATCGTTGCCCACGGAAACCAAGTGGGGAACGAAGAGCATCACTGGCCGATTTCACGGATCGTCATCAGGGTCGGCGCCCGCCGCAGCAGGCCACCACTTCTGTCGCCGTGGAGTTCAGGAAGATCGTGAACCAGGATGACCTGTCCACCGCGTCGATGCTTCCGGTACGAAGCGGCTCTTCCCCGGCTCGCAGCAGGATGTCGACGCTGTCGGCAAGGCCGTCGATCGTGTGGCCACGCTTCAAGGAGTGGTGCATTCGGCTCCTGAAGACGCCCGCGTGCTGGTTGGCCGGGACCAGGCCGTCCCAGACGAGGAAGTCACCTCCGGCGATCAAGGCGTCACGTGCAGGCCCGCATGCCGGGGTCTGTTCGCGGAGCATGGCGATGAGGTCGTTGCGCGTCACACTGCCACCCGGTGACAGGATGACCGGCGATCGGCTGTGTGTGACAACTCCAGCGCCTTTCTGGTGACAGTCCGGCTGCTCCGGCCTGGTTCTTTCGCAGCCTATTCGGTGCGGTCGGTGACAACTGCTGAGCCTCGGCACACGGGGGAACTGGATCAGACAGCTGGATGCTGGACGTCTCCCGAGCGCGGTCCGGGAACGGCTGCGCTCTGACGTAGCTGGTCAGGGATGAGGTCACCGTGGCGGGTGCGGAGGTAGTCGAGGGCTTGTTCCAGGGAGGGGTTGTGGTCAATGCCGTCCTTGACGAACTCCAGACGCTGTTTGGCCTCCCGAAGAATCTCGGACCACGTCCGTACCCAGACCCGGACTCGCGCGTGTTCATAGCTCGTCGGTTCGATGTACAGGCCCTCTGGCTGGCCGGCCTGCCGCACACGCGGCAGCAGCCTGCCTTTGATCTTGCGGACGACGAGGCAGAAGTCCCAGGTGGTCTCGACGTTGGCGAACCGAGGGTCGTTGAGGACGGCCCGCATGTAGTCGTCGATCTGGTCGGCCTGCTCGCGGTCTGCGTCGACGGACGGTGCCTTGAGCTCGATCACAAGGTGGCGTACCCGGTCATGTTCGTGGCTCTCGGCGGACAGCATGAGATCGACGCGTCGTGTACGGCCGTTGAGCGCTCGTACGGGGCCGTCGGGTGTGGGGTCCCAGCCGAGGGTGCGCCGGTGGTGTTCGAGCAGGCGGGTAAGGCCGATCTCGCTGCTGCGCATCATGTTGTATTCCTCGCCGAACACCCACAGTTCGCGTTCGAGGATCTTGTGCAGGTGATCGCGTTCTTTGACCAGGCCGTAGGTCTCCTCGTCGAAGACCAAGTGCTCGAGGGCGGTCAGGAACTGAAGCCGTGCCGTGACGATGGACGAGGCGCGGATGATGTTGGAGAGGCTGGTCTGCTGGAGGAGCCCGTGCAGGTGGCTGACGTCGCTTTCCCCCAGCCGCAGCACGTTCTCCAGGATCTCGACCATCTCGTCCGGGTTGTGGCGAAGCGAGTTCTGCAGCAGAGACAGCGTGAGCCGCTTCTTGATCTTGTCGGCTGGGATGTGACGGTTGATGGACGTGGCGACCAGATCGAACGTCCCCTGTTCGGCCTGGGCCTGGCCGCCCTCGGCGCGTGAGGCGTAGGGGTAGACGCCTTCGTCGATCCACTTGTCCACGAGCTGGCGACGCTGGCGCCGGCGCCGTTCCTCGAACCTGGATGCGATCCAGGTGCGGGCGACGCGCAGCAGGGGGGCGAGTGGCGTGTCGCCGCCCAGCATGATCAGGGGGACTTCGTTGCGGTGCCGGGGCATGGGCTTCCACAGCACGTAGGCGGTGTAGGCGAAGTCGGAGTGCTCGGCAGACGCGTCAATGGTCTCGACAGGGGAGCTGGCGGCGTCGCACAGCGCGATGGTGCGTTCCGACCCGGTGCGCCAATGGATCAGGCGGACTTCAAAGGGGTGAGTCTGCCCGTCGTACTCGAAGGTCAGGTCCTTGGACTGCTCCTCGTCCTGGATCTGGGTGCGCGGGTTTATGAGCTGCCCGTCATAGGTGACGCGAACATCGGTCCAGGTAAGGAGGTAGGGCGCGAGGACTGCCGTTCCTTGCGACGAACAGATTCCGGTAGACCGTCACTTGGCGCCGAGGGATGCCGCAGAGCGTCGCCATGTCCGCCAAGGCGTGCTCCAGAGCAAACGGTCTCTGGGTGTTCTGGAGATCTAGAACAAACCCCCTCCGCGACTGACGGGTCATCAGGTGGCTGTGGGGCCACCGTTTGTTCTGCCTTTCCAGAACGAGTAGTGCCACCCGCAGCCGCCGTAGTCGTGGGGCCATCGTTTGCACGGGCGGCTGACCAGGTCGTACCTCATCCGGACGGCGTCGCGTACCAGACCGGCCCTGTCGGCCAGGTACGACAATCGCCCCTGACCGGCCTTTCAAAGGCGCCATCGTCGGCGGTCGGCTGTGGGGCAGCGCCCCCTCTGACTGCCTGCCCCGTTCAGGCTATTACCACTGGCGGCGCAGCTGGACGCACTCCGCAGTGACCTGGGCGAGGAGGTCGCTGTCGTCGGCGGGCGCGGGGCGCTGCAAGCGGTGCAGCAGGTCCCGGTGCAGGCGCAGCGCGTCATCGCTGCCGGTGGCGGCCAGGACAGCTGACCACAGGGGGCTGCCAGGGAGGGTCTTGTTCTCCGCTGTCTCCAGCAGCGTTAGTTTGTCCTGGTGGGTGAGGCGGCTCAGCTCACGCTGCCCGGTCTTGTCCCCTATCTCACGCCAGGTGGTGACTCGCTCCTCACGGGCCGCCTTCTTCAGCGCCCCCATGACGAACGGCGCCAGGTAGCCGAGTTTCTCGGCGCGTTCGCGCTGTGCCTGGCGCTCCGCTGCCTCCTCTTGTTCACGCTGCACGACCAACGCCCGCTCCGCCCGCTCCCGTCGGGCGGCCTTGTTCCGCTCATGCTGCTCCGTCAGCTGCTGCTCCGTCTGCTCGCGCCACTCCTTCTCCCGCTGAGCCTGGCGGGCCGCGCGCCGCTCCTCCTGCTCACGCCGGAGCGCGGCCTGCTCCTGGTCGTGCCGGACCCGCGCGACACGCACCGCCTCCCGTTCCTCGGCCGTCACGTCGAGATCCCTCATCAGCTGGGTGGCCTTGGTGAGGAGGAGGTATGTGGGCTGTTCCTGCAGCCGGGCCAGGACGACCTGGCGTTGTCGGGCTCGTTCTTCGAGCTGCGTCTGACCACGGCGGAGAGCCAGGCGCAGCCGGGCGGTGTTCTCCGGGACCTTTTCTGCTTCCAGGAACTGCTGGATGGTTCGCACCGCGGTGTACAAACGGTCCGGCTGATCACGCATGGCGCGGTCGAGATGCATCAGCGCGCGTTTGACCGGGTCGTCCTGACGCACGGTGCTCGCCGCCCGCGACCGGGAAGGCGCGACACTGACGATCGAGCGCCCCTCGGACTCACTGTGCCGCAGCCCCGTGGCCATGGGCGCGCGGACGGCGTCGGGCCTGGTCGAGGTGTTCAGGCCCCGTGACGTCAGCTCGACGTCCTCCAGGCCGTCCCAGGTGGTGCCGACCCCCGGGTGTTCTGTGCCCAGCCGCATGACGCGGCCGCTGCCGGGCCGGTCCTCGAAGCGGATGCGCTGCACGTAGCCGCGCTGTTCCAGGACGTCTGGAGCGATCCTTACGCCGGGCCCGAGGATGACTTCCCAGGAGCCGTCGTCCCAGCTGACGGGTCGGTTGCGGTCGAGGTGGACCAGGAGGATCCGCCCGTCCTCCAGCTGTACCAGCACGGCGGAGCCCAGCGGTTCGGGGTAACTGAACTCGGCAGTCAGGCCCTGCGTGTGCAGCCATGCCGCTAGGTGAGCCTTGGCGAACAAGTGGTTGGCACTGTCCTTGCCCTTCGCTTTGCGGCCGCACCGTTCGACCGAGCCATCGGAAGCGTAATGCGCGAAATGACAGATCTTGTCGGTGCACAGCCGCGTGGTCAGCCGCCGCCCGCAGCCGCCCTCGAACTTGGTGCCGCACCAGATGGTGTCGTTCTCGTGCGTTCGCCGAAAAGCCTCCAGCTCCTCCACGGTCTCCGGGCACACAGCAGGCTCGTCCGAGTCCGAACTCCCGAAAACCGCAGTCTGAATGAGGCGCCGGTCCATGGTGCTCCCCTGCTGCAGATGGATGACTCCGCAGCATTGTGCAGCCCGGCACTGACACACCCGGCGGAATTCGCCAGCCGCCGACCTCACCGGCACAGGTGCGTCGATGGCAATGAAAGGGAAACGCCGCACGTCAGGGACCTCGGGAGAACCAGCCCCGTGGGACGGCAGCCCCGCCGTCCCGTCGTTCCTGGCCTGCCGCCGCTGGCGGCGGCAGGGGCGCGGGCCTGCGCCTTCGCGGGGGCGCTGTGCAACCACAGCCGGAGGCCTCGGTGAGCTCTGCCAGCTCCTGCGTGGTCAGCTGAAAGTCGGCCACGGCCACCGGCGCGAGAACCTGCTGGTTCAGCTGGGTATGGAAGGCCTGCAAAATACGCTGGCCCACAACGTCGTAGGGCTGCTGCCGGGGGTCAGCGCCGAACCCGCGAGAGCAGCAGTTCCCGCACCTCCGCGACGCCCTCGCCGTGATCGAACTTGGTGTCGAGGCACTGCGTGTCGTCGGAGAACTGCTCCGCCCACAGCAGCGACCCTGCCGCTGCCAGAAGGTCGGCAGCCGCGCCCGCGGGAAAGACGACCAGGAGGTCGGCGACGGCCACCTGGTCGACGACGAAGGCGACCACGCCGGCGGCGACCGTCGGGTCGTCCCAGGGAGCGGACAGCGAGAGCTGATCGAAGACGAGCACATTGAGCGAGCCGAAATCCCGCAAGCCCACGGCGCTCTCGCTCAGCAGTTGCTCAGCCACCTGGGCGCAGAAGCCTCCCTGGGCGGACAGCCGGGACCGCAGGCTGTCCAGCTGCTTCACGTCCGGGAACCAGTCCTCCGCGTCCTCGTAGATCAGTTCGCCCCCGGTGCAGTGGCTGTACTCCGAATCCGTCAGGGTCTGCGGGCTGCCGCCGCCCCGGTAAGGGGTGAGAACAGCTCGCAGCCTGCCTACGGGTGCGCCGTCGGCACGTATCTGCACCTGCCAGATCTCCGTCGCGGAAAGGCCGAGGAGCGGCGTGGTGTGCTGGAAGTCAAGCGTCAGGCCTGCCGGGTCGGCAACCACAGCAGCCGCCTGGGTAGTCATAGGATCGGCTCCCTCTCCACGGTGTGCCCGCCCATCGGGCAGAATGCCGAGCCTAGGGCTGCCTCAGGTCTCTGACGCTTGAACTATCCGCCGCACCTTGAGCCCTCCCACCAGGCGGGCAACAAGTTCGTCGGCGTCCCACCGGGCGGGCTCCGGCTTGCTTCCACGTCGGCAGCAGCGGGCCGCTGAACGCCCGGCTGGCCACCGCCCACGAGCTGTACGACCTAGTCGGCGTCGACGAAGGCCACCGGACGGCGGGCGGGACGGGACCGGAGCTTCTTTCTGCTGGCCATGGAGGCACCGTAGCGAGCACCACTGACAACCTCTGCGTACTCAAAGCCGGTTCGCTGGATCTGGCTACCGCCGGATCCGGGCACGACAGCCCTGGTCGGTCCGCCCACGAACCGCGGGTGCTGTCGTCAGCCTGGCCCGTAGTCCTCGCCGGAGTCGGTGGTGAGCGCGGCATACAGCTCAGGGTCGGCATGCACCTCGGCGGTGTGCCGCCACTCGGTGATGAGCTGGGCGACCGCCGCTGTGCTGTCCAGGTCCGCAGCGGCGCCCAGGGCCCCGACCAGCTCGACGGAGAAGTCCCGGACGTCGTGGGCAGGCAGGTATCGCACCCACGGGAAGGTGGCCGGCAGCACGTCCAGGACGAGCGTGCGGCCCTCGGGCGTGCGCATCATCTCCACGAACATCCGAGTGGTCGCGCCCAGGACCGTGCTGTCCTGTTCGGCGCGTGCGGCCGTGGTCAGCACCAGGTCCTCGTCGTCACGGCGCCGGAGCCTTATCCGCCGGGCACCCCTCAGGGCGGCCAGCGTCACCTTGGGCTTGTTAAGCAGGTCCGAAAGGTTCCTCTCCACCACGCTCATAAGTTGAAGCTTAGTTGACAAGTCCGGGAAGGGCGCTTCCAGAACCTCCCCAAACACGTGATCGAAGACCCGCCCCCAAGAGGCCGCCCGGATCGAGGGGCTCGCCCCGCCTGGCGGGCGGCACGCTGCCGCCAGGCGGACCGGTTCGTGTATCTGGCCTCCCACAGGCCAGGGGCCCCCGCTACCGTGGGGGCATGGCCAGGGAAATCCGTATCAACGTCGATGACGAGACCTACGAGCAGCTTGAGCGCCTCGCAGCCGACGGCCACGCCGAGCCGGAGCAGTACGCGGCGCAGCTGCTGACCGCTGACATCGCCCGCTCCCGGTTCAACGAGGCCGCGAAGGCGTTCCGTGACGAGCACGCCCGGGGCTTCGCCGCGCGGTTCGGTGGCGGCGAGGGGCAGGCCGCCGCCTGATGGCTCCCGTCGCCCTCATCGACGAAGGGTGGCTCCTGGACGACGCGCTGCCGCTCGAGAAGTGCGTCGTCGACCTGGCCAGCCCCGAACTCACCGGCGGCCAACTGCTCGGCGTCCCCGAGATGGCCGCGCTGGGCGACATCACCGCCTCCACACTGCGGGCCTATATCTCGCGCCGTTCGAGCGACGTGCCGATGCCCCAGGCGAGCGTCGGCGGCCGCGCGCAGTGGTCGCGGCCGGTGGCGGAGGATTGGGCGGAAGCCCGCCGACGCTCCGCCGAAGGGGTGCGGGCGGCCATGTCCGCCGGGGACCGGGACGACCTGTCGCCAGGCGCCGCCGACGTCCGCGACCGGTTCGCTGCCGACTTCCTCGGCACCCTGTGGGAGCGCCCGGACGTGCGCAAGCGGTGGATCCTGCGGCAGCGCAACGAGGCTTCGGTGCGCGAGGTCGCCGACTCCCTGGCGTGGAGCGTCGCGGTCAGCCTGGACCACATCCTGCCCACCGACATCCTGGGCCCGACGATCCGGCACGCCGTCCTCGATGACTTCGCGTACATGATCAACCTGCGCGACAAACGGCAGAAGAAGGGAGAGGAGGAGCCGGACAAAGAGTCCTGGTGGGACCTCAACCTGACGGTGCCGGTGGCGAAGATGCTCGACTGGTTCATCCGGCACCACCCCGACTCCGCCCAGTGGTACATCGGGGAGATCATGCGCGAGGCGCACGGCCGCTGGGGCACCCCGGCCCAGGCCACCGGCCGGGCACTGCGCGGGCGCTGGTCATGGACGGCGAGCTGGACGAAGACACCCTCAGGGAGTACTTCGCACGCGTCACACCCGGGGAGCCCACCTCCTGACCGTCCGGCACGCATGAAAGGGGCCGGAGCCAATGACAGTGGCTCCGGCCCCCTTCCGTGACTGTAGTCACCCTTTCCGGTGGACCACCAAGGGGAGCAGTCTGTTCGCGATTCGCGGACAACCCGGGCGGGCCGGAGCAGGTCAGGCGCAGCGGCACGCACGGTCAGCCTTTGGCTAGTCGAGGCAGATAAGAAAGACCGCACGGAGCTGAGTCCCAGCTCTCAATCTTCATGCGACACACCCAGGTCGTGACGCATAGCGGTTCTCATAGTTCGGAGCATGCCCCAGACCTCGTACTGGGCCTGAGCCGCGGTCTCCGTCGTTTCGCCCGGTCCGGGGGCACCGCGTTCGAGGCGCTTGACCTGGCCATAGACCTTGTTCAGAGCTTGGTTGACGGCACTCGCTCGCATAAGTACTTCTTCGGGGGCGATCATCTGTGCTTCGGAGTATCGATCACGGTGCGCGTTCTTTGCTTCATCGAGCGCGACGCTGTCGGCGTCCTCCGTGCCGCGCTCCCTCATGACGTGCAGGTGGCGGTTGAGTGCGGTATTGAACTGCCGGGCATCTCGGTTGAGTTCCGCATAGCAGGTACGTCGCAGTGAACGGCTCTCGCGGATCTCTTCATGTTCACGAACGAGCTCTATTTCCCGGAGCTTCGCTCGTTCGGAGCCGCGCTGGGTGAGCAGCGATCCTCCCAGGGTTCCTGCGACGCCTGCCACCGCGATGATCACTGAGCTGAGCTCCACCGACGCACTCCCGGAACTTCTTCGGCCTCGCGCCCGCTGCACAGGGCCCAGGCGGTCAAGTCTGCCGCTCCTCGGTGCGCCAGGGTCCGGTGCCCAGCTGTCGGCGGCCCTGCGATCGCGCCTCCACCTGGTGCTCGGCAGCACGGTCGGACGGCTTGGCGGCGGCCCGGGCCGCGGCTGTACCGCCGCGCGCATGGCTGTCGCCAATGGGCGACAGCTCCGGCTCGACGCCGTCCCGGGTACCAGTTCCAAGGGGGCGACGGGTGGTGCTCATCGCCCGAGTCTGTCAGGTCGTAGGACGGGGCAACTCAGGTGATGGTGCCGGTTTGGGCAGCGGTTCGGCCTGCCCCTGCGGAACTGTCGCGCTGCCACAAGCCCCGTGTGACGCCTTTCAACGCACCGTGCAGATTCTCCCTCACCCGGCACGGCCGGATCGCGCCCTACCCGTGCTGACGGACCGTCCGGACCCTGGTGAGCATGGGGGACACCGAGAACACCGCCGACCGCCCGGACCGCCCCAACAACGCGCTGCAGGCCGCCCTCGAGGGCGCAACCGCCCAATCACCACCCGCACCACCAGACTGCCCGCACTGCGCACTGCCCCAGGACCGCTACCCCACCCTCTACGACGGGCACTGGGTACTCCTCGAGCCGAGGATCTTCGTCCCCGCCCACACCGTTCCCCCGCGCCGGCGATGGGTCCTCACCCCGGACGGGAACGCTATGAACCTGTGGGACGCCGAGCCCTTGCCCGGAACCCAGTGCCGGATCGCGCACCGCATGGTCTGCCCCTACCTCGAACCCGAAGACCGCCCGTTGTGGGCCACAGCGCTCCGCAAGGAGAACGAACGAAAGTCGCAACGCCTGTTCAACCTGCCCGAGGACTGGAACCTCCCAGACACCGGCTGACCGCCGCCGGATCATCCCGGTACGGTGATCAACGGCAGGACCTTGCCCGGCCTCATGTGCCCCGGATCAGCGCTCTGGCCCGGGGCGCAACCGTGTCCTCCCTCGGTCTGTCGGTGGCCACTGCAGCACTGACCGGAAACGCCCGGCCGGTGCCTCCTCCCCGTCGGCCGCATCGTCATCTGCCCTGCTCCCCGAAGTCCCCCAGTTCCGCGACGTCTCCGTCAGGGAGAGCAGGCAACGCTTCCTGGTCCAGGGCGTCCAACATGCCGGCCGTGTCGCGCCGCGCTGCGGCGGTAAGAGCGACGAGGTGGAGCGTGCCGGCGATACGGCTCACCCAGTGAGCCGACGGACGATAGGTGTCACCAGCGACGAACGCGGACCTGCGGCTCCGCGTCGGCGAAGCACGGTAGTTGCCACCGGAGCGTCGCGCTACTGGTCACCTTTGCAGTGAGACTCCACAACCGCTGCGCGCTCTCGTGCGTCCTACTCCTGAGTGCTAACGGAGCCGGCACGGGGAACGGGGGGCGGGCCATGCAGAATTACACGGTCGTCCAGCGCATCAAGCGTTTCTTCTGGATCCCGCGTGGTGCGAGACGGCAGCAGCCCACGCCCTGCTGGCGGCTGATAGGACTCTGGCTGTCGGTGCTCGCCTTCGGGACCGGGGTCACCGCGGCGGGTTGGGACGATAAATTCGGCGGCTCCTACATCATGGCGGCGATGCTCCTCTTGAATGTCGTCGACGACATCATCGAAGGGGTACGGCACCGCTGGCCAGCCGCACTGGCCGCAGTGGCGGTCCTGTCGGGCGCGAGCCGGCTCACCAGTGCCGTCCTGCCCGGCTCCCTCGACGCGGCCTGGGCGGAGACCATCGCTGCCGCTGTTGGCGTCACACTCGGGTTCGCGGTGGCCGCCGCGATCACGCGGCTCCCGGAGCGCCTAGCTGTTGCTGGCCATGACGTTGGTGACGCTCGCTCGGAGGCGTGAGACGGGAGGACGGTTTCCGGCAGCCGTGTGAGGCCGGTGGTAGTTGTAGTGGACGTTCCAGACTGCGATCGCTCCGGCCCGCTCTTCCTCAGAGTTCCACTGGCGGGCGTATAGCAGCTCTTCGGCGAGGATGCGCTGGTACCGCTCGACCTTGCCGTTGTGCCGGGGCGTGTAGGGCTTGGTCCGCTGGTGGCGGGAGGCCCGCGAGGTCACCGAGCGTACGAAGACTGCGGCGCGGTAGTTGGCGCCGTTGTCGGTGACCACGCGAACCACCCGGTGCATGCCATGGGCGGCGAAGAACGCGCGAGCGCGACTGAAGAACGCCACGGTGGTAGCGGCTTTCTCGTCGGGGAGGTGCTCGGTGTAGGCCAGGCGGGAGAACCCGTCGACGGCGGAGTGCAGGTAAACGTACCCGCCCTTGGCGCCGGCGGTCTTCGCGCGCTGGGCCGCCTTGGCCTGCGCAGAGCCGCGGCCGTGGGCCCACCATCCGCCACCATTGGGGATGCGTCCGACCTTCTTGACGTCCAAGTGGACCATGTGACCCGGATAGCGGGCCACGATGCGCCCCGGCGGGCGTCGGTTGGCGGACCCGTCAGGGTCGAGGAACCGGCGGTGGTTGATGCCCAGCCGCGCCAGCCACCGACCCACGGTGCGTTCGCTGATCCGCACTCCCTCGCCCGACAGCTCGAGCGCGATCCTGCGGGCGGACCACTTGTTGTTCCGCCGCAGTCGCTCGATCTGTTCGACGATCTCAGGCGGGGTCTGGGTCGGTGAGGAGTGCGGGACGCTGGACCGGTCAAGCAGCCCGGTCTCGCCGTACTCGTCGTACCGGTTCTTCCACTTGGACAGACAAGCTCGGGAGACGCCGGCCTCGGCAGCGATGTGGGCGATCGGCCGGGTGCGGCAGCGGTCGACGAGCCTTCGTCGTCCCTCGATACTCAACGGGGCGTTCGCGTGCGTCACCGGAGCACCTCGCTGCTCCGACCCGCTGCGATCACACCGCGCAAGGGGAACGCGACGAGTAGCGCGACCAGGACGAGGAGTCCGCTTGCCCAGAGCGGCCCGAGGTCCGCGGCTGCCGTGCTTGTGCCACCGGTTGTGGTGCGTGTGACACAGCGGGGCATCGGTGCTGTCGGTCCATCGCGAGCAGTCGGGAAACTCGCAGTTCCGCTCGGCGGCCCACGGTCTGCGCGGCGGGTGGTAGAGGGTTCGTCCCACCCAGTCTTCAAGGGGTGGCCGTCCGGCATGGGTCCACCGCCAGGCGTGCCGGTGACACAGCCCGTGGGCGGCCCTGGCCCGGTTGCACCCGGAGACCAGGCAGGCCGGCACCTGCTGGCGGCGGCGCAGTCGCGCGTCCTCGTCCGCGGCCCAGCTGTCCATGTCGGACGGGCGTCCTGCGGCCACCCAGCGGTGATGGTGGGTGCGACACAGCTTCAGCAGGCCCATGGTCAGCGTCGTCGGGCACGAAGCGGGCTGGCTGTTCGACTCCACCCTGCTCGACGAGCTCCGCCAAGTCGACTTCGACGGCCTCACCTTGGGGGATGCCGCTCGGCTCATTCAGCATCGCCCAGAGCCCTGCGTGCGGCCCCGTGGACCACTGCCCTGGTCGAACCGCTGGGTAACGGGTTGACGAAGAAAAGTGTGAGTGGTTAAGTACTCACATGAAGAGCGAACGCCCCCGCCAGCTGTCCACCGCCGAGGAGCGCCGAGAGACGGTGCTGCGCACCGCGATCGGCGCCTTCGCCGCCCGGGGCTACTGGGGCACCACCACCACCGAGGTGGCGAAGGCGGCCGGCATCTCACAGGCGTACGTCTACCGCCTATTCCCGAACAAGGAACTGCTGTTCACGGCGGTGGTCGAGCACTGCTTCGTACGGGTGAGGGCCAGCCTGGAGCGGGCCGCGGCCGATGCGACGGGCAGCTCGGCGGAGGCGGTCCTGGGGGCCATGGGGGACGCGTATGCCCAGCTGATCAGCGACAACGACCTGATGCTGATCCAGCTCCACGCCCAGGCGGCGGCGGTGTCCGAGCCGGCCGTGCGCGAGGCGGTCCGACAGGGGTACGCCCGGCTGGTGGAGTACGTACGCGGCGCCTCCGGCGGGACGGAGGCGCAGGTCCAGGAGTTCTTCGCGCGGGGCATGCTGTGCCATCTGATCGTTTCCATGGGGGCCGACGAGGTGGACGCCCCCTGGACCCGGACCCTGACGGCCGGCGTCCGGCACTACTGACGCCCACGCGACCGCACGACCGCACGACCGCACGACCGCACGACCGAGCTCACGGGCGGGGCACTGGCCCCGCCCTCTCTCGGACATCAAATGTGAGTGGTTGACCACACAGGGAGTGTGTTGTGAATTCCACCGGCACCCGCCACAGCCCTGGTGCCACGCTCGCGGCCCTCGCCGGGGCGCAGTTCACCGTCATGCTGGCCACCTCGATCGTGAACGTGGCCCTGCCCCAGATCCGCGCCGGTGCGGGCCTGTCGGACAGCGGCACCACCTGGGTGGTCAACGCCTACGGCCTTGCCTTCGGGGCGTTGCTGCTGGCGGGAGGCCGGGCGGCGGACCTGCTGGGGCACCGCCGAACGCTCCTGGCGGGACTCACGGTGTTCGGTCTCTCCTCGCTGACCGCGGGCCCGGCCACCTCGTCCGCCGTGCTGATCGCGGCCCGCGTGGTCCAGGGACTGGGCGCCGCGGCGATCGCCCCCGCGGCGCTGGCCCTGGTGATGGGACTGTTTCCGCCCGGCGCCGGCCGAGGCCGGGCCCTGGGGGTGTGGGGGGCCGTGTCCGGCGCGGGAGGCGCGGCCGGAGTCCTCCTCGGTGGCGCCCTGACCCAGGCGTGGGGCTGGCCGTGGATCTTCTACGCGGTGGCGATCGGCGCGTTCGCGGTCCTGGCCGCCGCTGCCGCGACCGTGCCGAAGACGCGGGTCACCGAGGGCGGACGGTTCGACACACCGGGCACCGCCACCGTTACCCTCGCGCTCACCGCCCTGGTGTGGGGACTGACGTCGGCCCGCCGCTCGGGCTGGACCGACACCACGGTCCTGTCGGCCTTCGCCGTCACGGCCGTCCTGCTCACCGCGTTCGTCCTGGTCGAGCGCCGCCACCCGAACCCGCTGCTGCCGCCCCGCCTGTTCCGTACGGGACGGGTCGCCGCCGGCAACCTCCTGATGGCGCTGCTCGGCTCGGTGTGGATCGCCCTGTTCTTTTTCCTCCCTCTCTACCAGCAGCAGGTTCTCGGGCTGAGCCCGCTGGTCACCGGCCTCGGCCAGCTCCCGCTGGCCTTCGCCAACATGCTCGGCTCCACGCTGGCGCCGAGGATCTCCCGCCGCATCGGCTCCACCGCGACCGTCACCGGCGCACTGGTGACCGAGGCCGCCGGACTGCTGTGGCTGTCCCGGATCAGCGCCCACGGCAGCTTCGCCGCCGACGTCCTCGGCCCCAGCGTCCTCATCGGCCTGGGCCTGAGCATCGCCTTCGTCCAGCTCACCGGCCTGGCCGTCGAGGGCGTCCCCAGCCAGGACTCCGGGCTGGCCGGCGGCCTGGTCAACACCACCCGGCAGGTCGGCGGCGCGATCGGCCTCGCGGTTCTTGCCACCCTCGCCGGCACCACCACCGCCCACTCCGCCGGCCGCCAGCCGCACCTGGAAGCGCTCACCGCCGGCTACCGCACCGCGTTCGGTGTCTCCGCCGCCGTCCTCGCGGCCGCCGCCGCCCTCGCCCTGCTCCTCTCGATCGCAACACGCCGGACCGCACACCAACCGAAGGGAATCACCGACATGTTCACCATCGACGCGACCGCACCGGTCATCGTCCGCCTGTCCACCGTGATCGACGCCCCGCTGGAGCGGGTCTGGACCCTGCACACCGACATCGACTCCTGGGCCTCCTGGAACACGGACATCGACCAGGCCCAGCTCGACGGCCCGCTGCTGCCCGGCAACTCCTTCCACTGGAAGACCCACGGCCTGGACATCACCTCCACCATCCGCGAGATCGTCCCCTGCGAGCGCCTGGTCTGGGGCGGCCCGGCGAACGGCATCGACGGCGTCCACGTGTGGACCTTCGAGCGGTCCGGCGACCAGGTCACCGTCCACACCGAGGAGTCCTGGAGCGGCACCCCCGTCGAGGCCGCCACCGACGAACTCGGCCAAGCCCTGAACGCCTCCCTGACCGCCTGGCTCGCCGCCCTCAAGGCCCGCGCCGAGCAGACCGCCTGACCCCCCGCCACCCCAGCCATCCGCGCCACGACACCCTTCACGGAAACGAGGTTCCACCCATGACCACCACCGAGAAGCCCTTCCTCGTCGGCCACTACACCCCGGCCGTCGACGAGATCACCGCCACCGGCCTGACCGTCGAGGGCGCCCTGCCGCCCGAGCTGACCGGCCGACTGATCCGCAACAGCCACAACCCCAAGCCCGGCGTCACCCCCACCCACTGGTTCAAGGGCAGCGGAATGGTCCACGGCATCCGCCTGCGGGACGGCCGCGCCGAGTGGTACCGCAACCGCTGGGTGCACACCCCCGCCCTGAACGGCGCCCCCTACATGACCGAGCACGGCCCGGACCTGACCGCCAGCACCGCCGGCACCCACGTCATCGAGCACGCCGGACGCCTGCTCGCCCTGTGCGAGGCGAACTTCCCCTTCGAGCTCACCCCGGACCTGGACACCGTCAGCGCCTACGACTTCGACGGCAAGCTGCGCAGCGCGATGACGGCACACCCCAAGACCGACCCGGTCACCGGGGAGCTGCACTTCTTCGGCTCCTCGCCCTTCCCGCCGTACCTGATGTACTACGTGGCCGACGCCAAGGGCCGAATCACGCAGAGCGTCGAGGTGCCCGGCGCGACCGCCTCCCTCAAGCACGACTTCGCCCTCACCCGCAACCACATCGTCTTCGTCGAGGGCACGGTCACCTTCGACCCGACCGAGCACTCCGGCATCCCCTACGGCTGGATCGACGCGCAGCCCGCCCGGATCGGCGTGATGCCTCGTGGCCCGCAGGGCGCCGAGAAGATCCGCTGGTTCCCCATCGAGCCGGGCAACATGCTGCACACCGGCAACGCCTACGAGGACGCCCAGGGCCGCATCATCCTGGAAGGCCCGACCGTGGACCGCGAAGGCTTCCAGCTCTCCTGGAACTGGTGGGTCGGCGCCCCCGGCCGCGGAACGGAGCCCAACACCCGTTCCTACAATCGCCGTTGGGTCATCGACCTGGCTGTCGGCCGCGTCGACGAGCAGATCATCGACGACCTCGCCGTCGAATTCCCCACCCTCAACGAGGACTTCCTCGGCACCGAGAACCGCTACCAGTACGCGGTCTCCTTCCCCGACCAGAACGGCTACGGCGGCTACGGCGTCGTCAAGTACGACCGCACCACCGGCGCCCGTCGCATCCACCAGGCCGGCGACGCCCGCCTGCCCAGCGAGGCCGTGTTCGTACCCGCCGCCGGCGCCACCCGCGAGGACGACGGCTACCTACTCACCGTCGTCTCCGACCTCAAGCAGGACGCCTCCCAGCTCCTGGTCCTGGACGCCTCCAGCCTCGACCGGATCGCCACAGTCCACCTCCCGCGCCGGGTCACCGGCGGCATCCACGGCTCCTGGATCCCCGACGCCGACGCATCCAGGAGCTGAACCCGCCTCCGGACCGGGGGGCTGGACTCAGCTCCCCCGGCCCGGCCCTCGCACGAGACCATCCGCTCCCTGAAAGGCCAAGCATCATGCGTACGTCGACCCTGGCGAAGTTCGCCGCCACCACCAGCGCACTCCTCATCGCCGTCTCCGGTACCGCCTACGCCGTCACCGACGAAAAGCCCGCCACCGCCGGCACCATCTACGCCGCGCACACCGGTGACGTGCAGATCGACGAGAGCGCGCCGGTCATCACCCACAAGAGCATCCTCATCCACGCCCCCCTGCACACCATCTGGAAGATCCAGACCGACGTCGAGAAGTGGCCCACCTGGCAGCCCCATGTCGAGACAGTCGTCAAGGACACCCCCGGACGCCTGCGCCCCGGCTCCGTCTTCCGGTGGAGCACCGAGGGACTGGACATCACCTCCACCGTCAAGCAGACCGACCACGGCAAGCGCTTGGCCTGGGGCGGACCCGCCCAGGGCATCACCGCGATCCACGTGTGGACCTTCACCCCGACCCGCGACGGCGTCCTCGTCCACACCGAGGAGTCGTGGACCGGAGCGCCGGTCGTCGCCAACCAGGCCGCCCTGCAGGCCGCCCTCGACAACTCCCTCCACAACTGGATCAACAACCTCAAGAATCAGGCCGAGACCCAGGACCAAACCGCGGACTAGCTGTATTGCCCCGGGAGGTTGTGGACGGGTGATGCAGGTCTCGGCTGAGGCATCTTGAACGGGTGAGGGCCTTCCGGGTTCGGTGTGGATTGCGACGTCTACAC
>NZ_JBEZKL010000146.1:0-18234 GCF_040704695.1 Streptomyces sp. NPDC048411 | reverse complement strand
CGGACCGTCTCATGCGAGACGATCACACCGCGCTGGAGCATCAGCTCCTCCACCTCGCGGAAGCTGAGCAGGAATCGGAAGTACAGCCACACGCAATGGGAGATCACCTCAACCGGATACCGGTGACCCCTGTACGACGGCGACGCGCTCTCCACGGACGAGTCCCCTCCAGCATGATCAACCAGAAGATCATCCCATCCGGTCAGCCAACGTGACAACGCCCCTGAACAAGTTCCTCCCCCCGCCCGATCAACACGCTCCCGCGCGGCATTCACCTCCGCCTGAGCCTGCTCCAGGACCTCCGTCCAGGACTCCAGATCCTGCCTCGCCCGCGCCTCACGCCGTTCCATCAACCCCAGCACCGACGGCATCGCATCCTCCTCGATCAACAACAAGCCGTCCGCTGCCTGCCCCTACCCCTCCACGGTCATGCTCCGAGCACGAAGAAGCCCCCGCCCATCGAACAGGGACTCCCTTTGCCACAACGCACTGAGAGGGCGCCCAAAGCGATCCGCGCCGTCCGGGCCTGGCTCGCCCCCTGGACCACCCTCCAACGATGCTGGCGTGCCTGGACCAACGCACCCCCACCACCCGAACTCCAAGCCCTGATCAACGCTGTCGGCGCAGGCCACCCACTTCACCTCTACTCCCCGGTTTAACAAACCACCGCTAGAAGGCGAGTCATTAGGGCCCCGCGTGTACCTGGCACGCCCACAGGCTGGGCGTCTGGGGATAGGTGTCGCGCAGGGTGCGTACGGCGCCGTGCAGGGCCTCGGCCGTGCGGGCGACGTCGAGCATGCCGTCGCCCCGGTCCAGGGCGTCGTACACGCCGAGCGCTACCTCCCTCCCGATCATGTCGTCGACGTGCCACAGGGAGCCGACGACATGGGGGAAGCCCGCCATCTGGAAGGCGCTGACGATGTGGACGGCCTCGTCGGCGAGCTCGGGACTGGTGAGCAGCGTGTCACAGGAGGACAGGTAGGCGAGCCGGACCGACGGCAGCCGCAGACGGGCCAACTCGCGGACGGTCAGCGGGCGTTCGGTGTGGTCGTGCAGGACGAGCCGGCTGCCCGAGGCGCGTTCCAGGTCGCCCAGGGCGTGGCAGGCGAAGTGGGCGTAGGCGTGCCGGTGCAGGGCCGACACGACCGCGGAGTGGGTGGCGGCGGCGTCCGCCAGCAGCTCCGCCCCGGGGAGCAGACGGGCCAGATGGTCGGCCTCGCCGCGGGCGCCCGGGAGCGCGGCCTGTCCGGCGGCCTCGGCGACGCTGACGACGAGGGTTCCGCCGCCCGCCGGGCGGGCGGCCCGCCGACGGGCGTGGTGCAGGGCCCGCAGGGTCGGCGTGTACGAGGAGACCACCCGGTCCAGGGCGCCGGGAGCGGCGTCGGTGTCCGCAGGGGCCGCCGCGTGCAGGGGCAGCGTGCCCAGGAGGCCGCCGGGCGACCACCACACACGGGCCGCCCCGGGCAGCCGGTCCAGGACCGGGCCGGTGACCGCCCGCCACAGCCAGGCGAGGGTCTCCCGTACGTCCTGCTGCGCGCGCTGGGACTGCTTGCGCGAGGTTTCCGGTGCGTCAATGCGCACCAGCGCGTCCTGGAAGGTCCGTCGGCGCGTCGCCGTCGTTTTCGGGTCGAGGTCCGGGAGCGGTACGGCGTCGATGGCGTGCTCAGTGACGACCAGGGCGTGGCTGCCGTACGGGGAGACGTTGACCAGGACCACCGGGCCCGCGGCTGCCGTGGCACGCAGTTCGCCCTCGTCCCAGTCCCGCACCGGCCGCAGCAGTCCCAGTTCGGGATGCTCGGCGCGGATCCGGGCGGTGAGGTCGCGCCACTCGGCGGCCAGCCGCTGCCGCACATCGGCGCGGGCGTCGGCGGGGCCGGGCGGTTCCTCCGGCAGGGGCCCCAGGTTGTCGGTCGCCGTGTCGAGGACCTCCCGGAGTTCCTCGAAGCGGTCGGCGAGGCCGGGGGCGGTCTCCCGGAGCCGGGTCAGATCGCTGTCGGCGTCGAAGGCGTGGGAGAGGATCACGCCCCTCGCCTGTTCGAGCAGGCCGACCGCGAGTCCGGGCCGGCCGCAGCGCACCGCGCACGCAGCGGCGGCGGCGCCCAGCCCGACGGTACGGCTCAGCAGGAACTCCTGGTCGTCACGGACGAGATGGCGGGGCGCGACGGAGTGCAGCAGGTCGACCGCCACGACATAGCCGTCCAGGGCGCCGGCCCAGTCACCCAGCTCCGCCCGAACGTCACCCCAGTCCCGTGCGGCGTCCAGGCGCAGGGCGGGCGCGCACTGCTGCTCCAGGGCCGCTTCCCGGAACCGCTCGGCCGCTTCGACCAGATCGGCCTGACGGCGACGGCGGCGGAGCCCCACACCGCGCAGGGCCCTGCCCAGGTTCGCCAGGCGCTGGGTGCGTGTGGGGTGGCCGGACGGGGTGGCCTTGACCGCCCGGCGGTACAGTGTGACCACCTCGTCCTGGGCGGCCGACGACAGCAGGGTGCGGGGGCTCAGGAGCCGTGCGTTCGCGGCCACCGTGAGGGCACCGGGCAGGTCGAGGGAGTCCGGGGGCAGTGCCGCGATCACCGAGTCGGCCAGCTCGCGTGCCTCGCGTGCCTCGTCGATCCGCATCGTCTTCGCGATGCGGATCAGCAGGGCGACGGCGAGGTTGTGGCGGCGCCGGGGCAGCATCGGGTCGCCCTCCGGGGTGAGGGCGAGCGCCTGCCTCAGGAGCCGTACCGCCTCGTCGAGCCGGGCGACGGGGTCGAGGGCGCGCTCGAAGCCCGCCATGAGACTGAGCCCGGTCGAGCTCGCCAGCGCCGCCTCGTGCGCGGGGCCCATGCCGGGCAGTTCGGCGGCCCGGCGCCGACACGCCTCGGCCTCCCGCAGGTCGTCGCCGTCCTCGGTCAGCCGGTGCCGCAGACTCAACGCGGCACCGAGGTTGAGCAGCCGCAGCCCGAGCGACCCGTGCCCCTCCCGGGTGAGGGCCACCGACTCCCGATGGACCAGTACGGCCTCGTTCAACTCCTCTGGCTTTCCCGAGCGTTGGAAGCAGGCGATCAGCACCAGGCCGAGGTCGTCGAGCGCCGCGGGACGGTCCGGGTGGTCCGGTGCCATGAGCTTCTCGGCGCGGCGCAGTTGGCGCAGCGCCTCGTCCAGATCCGCCCCGTTCGCCCTCGGGTCGCGCAGGTAGCGGTTGTACAGGGCCATCGCGGGGGCAATGAGCGGCAGTTGCGGGCCGTCCGCCGCCTCCGCGGATGCCATGGAGAGGTCGGTGAAGCCGAGCGCCGCGTCCAGATCGTCCTGGGAGCCGGTCGCGACGGAGCGGGCGCGCAGGGCGTTGCCCAGAGCGTTGCGCAGGGCGGCGGTCTCTCCCGGATTCCCTGCCACCCGCAGCGCCTCGGTGAACACAGCGATCGCCTCGTCCAGATCCGCCACCCGGCCGGTGTGGTGCGCCCTGAGAACGAGCGCCATGCCCAGGCCGTGCCCCGCCGCCGCGGGTCCCTTCAGGTGGCCGTCGACGGCCCGGCGGCACACGTCCACCACCTCGTCGCACTGCTCGGGCGTCGCGCCCTCCACCTGCCGCAGCAGCACCAGCGCCTGCCCCAGGGCGCCGAAGCCGTGGAGGAAATGCGGGTGGCCGGGCGGCAGTTGGGTCAGTACGTCCCGCGCGATGCCCACCGCCTCGTGCAGGTCCTCGGCGTCGTGCGACTCCAGGTAGCGGTCCAGGAGCAGGCGGCCCAGACCGGCGAGGACGAGGACCCGTTCGGGGGAGGCGGCCGGGATCCGCCTGAGGGCACTGCGGACGAACCGGACCGGATCCGCGTCCGGCAGGTCCCCGAACGGCCACGTCGCCCCCGCGAGGGTCACGATGTCGGTGGCACCTCTGAGCCGGCCCGGGAACCAGGGGTCGTACTCCGGCGTCGCGAGTACGGCGAGACTGGCGAGCCCGATCGCGGTGGCGAGCTGGGCGTCGCGCGAGGGCGACATGGTGGCCAGCAGTACGGCCATCTCGTGGAGCCTGCGGACGGACTCGGATGCGCCCGGCGGCGGGTTGTGCTGCCGCCCCTCCGCCACGATCTCGAACGCGGCGACCTGGGCCGCCCACTCGTGGGGACCGTCCGCGTTCGCCGGGTCGGGGTGGATGGCTGGATCGTTGGCCGCGTAGCCCGCCGCCAACTGCGGCGGCACCAAGGTTGGACCGGCGACCCACACCGGGTAGAGCAGGGTCCCTGCCATGCACCCGTGTACGGCGCCACGGTGCCCGGGGTCGGCCATCGCACGGGCGACGCAGAGCCAGCCGGCCGCGTGCCGAGCCTCCATGTCGGTCCTCGTGTCGCAGGTCCGCAGCAGTCCCCGCAGTTCGGCATCCGCGGCGGGGCCGAACACCACGTCCGCGTCTACACGCCCGTCCGCCGTCCCGGCCCGGTCGAGACGCACGCGAACCGCCTGAAGAAACCAGTCCCGGTCGTACCTCACGCCGTCACTCCCCCCAGCCGTCGCTCCCGACAGCATGTCAACTCATGCTCAACTCCGCTTGATCTCCGGCATACTTGGACCATGACGGCATCTGCCCCCTTCCCTCACGCCGACGATCGGGCCGCGGCGGTGTGCGCCCTGCTCGGCTTGCCCGATGACCTGGAGGACCCCGACGTCCGGGACCTGGCCGAGCGGGCAAGTGACTTGCTGCGGTCGGGCGCGAGCGCCGACGAACTCGCCACCTGCTACCGCGACCTGGACATGGCGCTGCGTCGATCGGGAGACGCACGGGGCCTGGTCAACGAGTCCCGGAGCGCGAGGGTCCCCGGCATCTCGCACGACATCAAGGTGGCCGTATGTCCCGGACCGGCCCAGTGCACCCGGGTTGAACGGGCCCGCGACCTGCTCCCCGCCCCGCCCTGCGCCGTCAACGGCACCCGTATGCGCAAGCGCCGTCTGGGCCCCGGCCAGTGACCCCGCCGGTATGAACCCTCTCCTCGCCACTCTGGGCGGCAAACTGGCCGAACGCTGGCTGAATCTGCTGGTCCTTCCCGGCGCCCTCTTCCTCGCCGCCACGGCCGTCGGCACTACCCTGGGACACCGCCACTGGCACGACATTGACCGGCTGCGCACCACGCTGGACGACCTCGCGACCCGACCCGCCCTCGACCGCGCCGGTACCGCCGCGCTCCTGGTCGCCCTCGTCCTGCTCGCCGCGACCGCGGCCTCACTCGCCGCGCAGTTCCTCAGCGGCGCGATCGAGCGGTACTGGCTCCGGTTCGGCCGCGACCCGCTATCCCGTGCCCTGACCGCCCGCCGCACCCGCAGGTGGCGGGACCTGGACACGCAGTACGAGGAGGCCCACGACGGCATCTCTGCGCCCAACGGCCGGCCGTCGGCCCCGCCGGACATCCAGGCGCGCATCGAGAACCTCGCCGAGGCCCGCGACCGCGTCGCGCTACGCAAACCGACCCGCCCCACCTGGTACGGCGACCGCGTCCAGGCGACGGCGGAGCGCGTCCACACCACCTATGGAGTGGACCTTGCCGCCCTCTGGCCACGGCTGTGGCTGATTCTCCCCGAACCCGCCGTACGCCAGATCCAGTCCGCCCACGACTCCTTCGCCGCCGCCGCCCGCCTCGCCGCCTGGGCCGTGGGCTACGCCCTGCTCGCCTGCTGGTGGTGGCCGGCCGCCTTGGTCGCCGTCTGCTGCGCGGCCGTCGCCCGCTCCCGCGCTCACGACGCCCTGGACGCATTCGCCGAGCTCATCGAGGCCGCCGTCGACGTCCACGCCCGGGAACTGGCCGAGCGGGTCGGCCTGATCGGGGCGGACTCGGCGGTGCTGGGTCATGGGATGGGGGGCCGGATGTCGGAGCTGTTCAGGAAGGCCGGGTGACGGGGCGGCGGGCGGCCGATCGCTGTCGGAGTCAGCGCAGAAACCTCTGCGTCGCCTTGTGTTTGATCAGCACGATGGTGACCACACAGACACTGAACGCGGCCAGGTAGCCGGCCATCCTCGACCACCACTCGTCGCGGGGGAGACCGGTGTCGGCTACGCCGGTGCCGATGCCGACGCCGGCCAGGGCGCCCACGAGGGAGAGCAGACCGCCCGCGATGCCCGCCCAGTCCGACTCGCCGCGCAGCAGCGCGGAGCCGCAGAAGAGCAGGGTCCCGCCGATCACGATGGGGATGACGCAGGCCACCGTCGCCACGATGCCGAAGGCCCACCGGTTCTCGCCGGGCTTGGCGTCGGCCATCCACGACACCATCCACAGCATGCCGAAGACGCCGACACCGGCCAGGACGACTGGTGTGTGAAGTTCGGGCAGACCTACGCCAACGCGCTGCGCCGCCGGCAGCCCCGGTCTGGGACAAGTGGCATCTGGACGAGGTCTTCATCAAGATCAACGGCGGGCAGAAGTGTCTGTGACAGGCTGTCGACCAGGACGGCAGCGTCCTCGACGCCCTCGTGCAGAACCGCCAGGACACCGCCGCGGCCAGGCGGTTCTTCCGCCGCCTGCTGAAGAACACGGGCGCGGTGCCCAGGGTGGTCGTCACGGACAAGCTCCGCTCCTACGGCATCGCCCACCGCGAGGTCATGCCCTCGGTCGAGCACCGCTCCTGCAAGGGTCTCAACGACCGGGCGGAGAATTCCCGCGAGCCCACCCGGCAGCGTGAACGGGTGATGAAGGGCTTCCGGAGTGCGGGTGGAGCGCAGCGGTTCCTGTCCGCGTTCAGCGGCATCTCCCCCCACTTCCGACCCCGACGTCACCTGTGACAACGCACTCCACAGCAGGGATCTCGCGCTCGATCCACGCATCGCGGTGGCGCCGGATGTCCTGCCGGGAGACACAGATGCCATCCACCTCGACGAACCTCTGGGCCCGGCGGCTCAGGCCTGCAGGTGCAACTGCGATCGGCGATACGGGGTTGCCGGCCATCACCGCTGCTCACCACCGCCGACGCGGAGTACGGCCGCCGCGATCTCCCGCACGCGGTCCAAGTACAAGATCGCGTTGACGATCTCCCGCATCTGGTAGTTGCCCTGGTGGCCGCTGACGGAGGGGTGCTTCGCCTTCCACGCGGTGGTCACCGGCTCGATCAGCGCCCAGCGTTCGTCGGATAGGTCGCTCTTGTAGGGCTTGCGGTCGCTCACCCGGTCACTCCAGAACGGCCAAGCCCGCCGACCGGCCTGGAGCCCCCACCATCACACGTTCAGGCGACGCCGAAACGGACATCAGGTCACGTACCGCCCTCTGAGAGGGAGGCACGTCGGCGTGGCAGTGCACGTATCGGTGACGTGTGCGCGGTCTCGTCATCGATGAGTGCCGAGCAGGTGGCCTGGCGCAGGTCGCGCTACGGCGGTCAGAACGCCTAGTGGGACGACGCGCCCTGCGCGCGGCGCACGGTCGTCGGCGGATACCCCGGTGGGGGGCGCGGGGCCGGGGTGGACCTTCAGGTCAACGGGTGGTGAATCCGCCGTCGATCGCGAGGGTTGCGCCGGTGATGAACGAGGCTTCGCTGCTCAGCAGGAACGCCACGAACGGGGCGATTTCCTCGGGCTGGGCGATGCGGTTCACCGGATGCATCGCCGAGATCTGCGCGACGGCCTCGTCGCTGGTCATCATGGAGCCGCGGGCCAGCGGCGTGTCGACACCGCCGGTGGTGATGGCGTTGATCCGCACGCCCTGCTCGGCGACTTCGAGCGCGGTGGCCCGGGTCAGCCCCACGACCGCATGCTTGGCGGCGACGTACGGGGCAACGCCGGGCAGCGCGACGACGCCCATGTTGGAGGCGTTGTTGACGATCGCGCCGCGGGACTTGAGAACCTCAGGGATCTGGTGCTTGAGGCAGTTGAAGACGCTAGTGACGTTCTGGGCGATCTCAGCGTTCCACGCGGTGCCGTCGATGCTGGACACCGGGCCGGAAGCGTTGAAGCCGCCGGCATTGTTGAACGCCCCGTCCAGGCGGCCGAACTCGGAGAGCGCCGCCGCGACCAGGGCGGCAGCGTCGGCCTCGACGGAGACGTCCGCGGGAACGAAGAGCGCCCGACCGCCCGTAGCACGGATGCTCTCGGCAGCCTCCTCACCGACGTCCTTGCGGCGGGCGCCGATGACGACGGCGGCGCCTTCCGAAGCGAGCCGCCGGGCGACCGCGAGACCGATGCCGGAGGAGCCGCCGGTGACGACGAAAACCTTGGAATCCAGACGGGAAGACATGGAGAAGCCTTTCGGAAAGAGGTGGTTCTGGGTGGTCGGCCGGGCCCGGCGCCTGATCACCTCCATCAGACTGCGGCAGGGTGGAAGTCGGCGCTGGCGGGTATCGGACCTCGCATTGCCTGCGGAACCCAGCCGCCGCCGGTGGGCACCATGCCGGGATCTGTGACGTCCCCCGGGGGCATGTAGAGCGGCTGGAAGACGGGAGCGAGGTGAAGCTCTGGGTGTTTCTGTCGAACAGCAAGAGCCGACGCGCCAAGCTCACCACCGACAAACTCGCCGCGCTCGCCGCCCTCGAACTCGACTGGGCGGCGGCAATGGCGCGGGAGACCGTGGAGCGGGCGGTGCCGTACAACGCAGCGAGCGCGGCGTGTGGAAGCCCGGTGCGAAGGTGGACCAGGGTGACGATCAGACGGTCAGTGAAGACCAGGTCGTACTTCGGGCCGACACCCGCCTGCCGCTGCCGCCCGCCACCACGCCGCTCGCCGAGCGCCGACTCGCGTTCGTCGCGCAGTCCACGAACCAGATGATCCACGGCCGCAGGGCGATACCCTCGACGTCGACCAGGACCGGGGCCTGGACGTGATCGGCCTCCCACACCTGATTCCGCCACCCCCGCGGCCGCGCCAGAAACACATCGTGCCTGCGGGCCTCACGCTCCCCACCCGCAAGCCCTGCCCGCTCCCCGGTGTCAGATCACGCCGAATCGCGCGATGCAGCGTCGGAACCGACGGCGGAGGGTCACCCTCGCCCCTGACCGCGCGAGCGGTCAGCTCACGGTGGACGGCCGCGACGTTGCCCCTCCACAGCCCGAGCAGAGCCCGGACCTCCGGGGTGACCGTGAACCTCCCGTAGTACCGGGTCCGCTCCCCCGGTGCCGCGGCCGCGGCCTCGTCCTGCTCGGCGGCGGCCAGCCACCGCCACACCGCCCGCTCCCGCACACCCAACGCCTCGGCCATCACCCTCACATGCCAGGTGGTGAGCTTCCCCTCCCGACGCAGAGCCAGCAAACGCCGCACCGCTGGCCCCCGCAACGCCCGAACCGACACAGCAGGCAACGCCGAGCCCGACCCCTCCGAGGCTCGTGGCTGTACTTCATGATCCACCCCACGATCACACCAACCCCCGCCCGTCGATAGATCAGAACTCACGAAACTGAGACAGCATCACCCCACCTGCGATAAACACCCCAGACAGCGAACCCCACACCGATCTGTCACGTCCACGACAGTGACCCCACACCCCGGAACAGCCCCCGACCAGCACCAACACACCAAGACCAACTCTCTCTCACACCACTGCCCCCAAACCGAGAGATCGCAGTCACTGCAGACCCTCTTGTTGAGTACGAAATTAGCCGGTAGACCTGCGGGTTCCGATCACTTCCGATCAACCGGAGGTACGAAGCGCATGGGAATGCACAGACCCGTTCTGATCGCCACCGCGGCCCTGGCCGGCGCGCTACTGCTCGCACCACCGCCGGCGACCGCCGCTCCCCGGAAGCCACAGCCCCCCGTACGTGAAGGCGGCGGCCGGGACACCGCCGTTGCCGTCGCTCCGGCCGCCGCGGCCAGTCGCGCGCTTGCCGCACCGACGCCCGCCCTGCGCCACGACACCGGCTATCCGCGCCACACCGTGCTCGTCCCGCCCCCGGTGAACCCGGCCGACAAGTCGGTCAAGCTGGGCCTGACGCCATATCACGCCATCGCGCCGAAGCTGAACGAGCTTCAGAAGCGGAGCGACCGGGTCAGCGTCGAGGTGGCGGGGCGTTCAGCGGGCGGGCACGAACTGTATCTGGTGACGGTCACCGCGCCGGAGACCGCGGCGCAGGCCCGTGACCAGGAGCGGATGCGAGAACGCATCGAGCACTCCCCCACGGCCGCCGCCAAGGACCGGAAGATCAAGTCGGCCTACAAGGCACCGGTGTTCATCAACAACAACATCCACGGCAACGAGTGGGAGGGCACCGACGCCGCGCTGAAGCTCATCGAGCGGCTGGCCACGGCGAACGACGCCCGTACCACCGAGCTGCTGTCAAAGAGCCGTATCCACCTCAATGTCACGGCTAATCCGGACGGGAGGATCGCCGGCACCCGCGCCAACGCCAACGGCTTCGACCTCAACCGGGACTTCATCACCGGCAGCCAGCCCGAGTCCCGCGCCATCCGGCAGATCGCCATCGACAAACAGCCAGTGATGATGCTGGACCTGCACGGATACGTCAACGGCACCCTGATCGAGCCGACCACCCCGCCGCACGGCGAGAACTACGAATACGACCTCTTCCTCAAGAATTCCTACGCCAACGCGCTGGGCATGGAGGCCGCCATCAACGGCCTCGGCTACACCCCGCAGAAGGACGGCGTGCAGCCCGCCATCATCCCCTTCCGCGACCAGCAGGAGGGCTGGGACGACTGGCCGCCGATCTTCACCCCGCAGTACATGCCGTTCCACGGCACAGTCGCGGCCCACACCGTCGAGTTCCCGATGCGGGTCAACGGGCAGGACTACGAGACCCAGCCGGTCGACGAGCTGCGACGCAGGTCGACGATCAACACCGCCATCGCGGGCGCCGCGATGCGGGCCACGCTTGACTACGCACTGGACCACCGCGCCTCGGTGATCGCCGACCAGATCGAGATATTCCGGCGCGGCACGGCGGGCGAGGCACAGAGGCCGGTGTCGGAGGAGACCGTTCCGGGTGTGCCGGGCATCGGCCCCGAGGACGTCTACACCGCCGAGTTCCCCCAGGCGTATGTGATTCCGGCCGGAAGCGGACAGAGGTCCGCGACGGCCGCGGCCCGGCTGGTGGACCATCTGACCGCCAATGACGTGCGGGTCGTACGGGCGGACGAGGGCTTCCAGCTGAACGGACGGACGTATCCGGCCGGCTCGTACGTCGTCGACATGCACCAGCCCAAGCGCGGTCTGGCCAATGTGATCCTGGCCGACGGCCGGGACATCAGCGCGGACGTGTCCGCGATGTACGACATCTCGGGCTGGAGCCTCGGGCTGCTCTGGGGTGCCACGGTGGACCGGGTCAAGGACGGACGGCTGCGTGTCGAGGGACGTACGGTCCATGGGGCGGCGCCGACCGGCCATGTCGCGCCCCGCGGGGACCTGGCGCTGCGGCTCGACGACCCGAAGGAGCTGACAGCGGTCAACTCCCTGCTGGCGCAGGGCGTCCGGGTACGCCGTACGGACGACGGGACGGCGATCGTGCCCGGCTCGGCACGCGAGCAGGCGCGGGTGCTCGCCGACCGGTACGGCGTCGCCTTCCGGGCGACGGAGCAGCGCGGCACGGCGGATCTGCACCGCACCCGGGTCGCCGCGGCAGTGACGCCCGGCGAGCTGTTCTCGCTGCGCGAGATGGGCTTCGACGTGGTGCCGGTCTCGACGGCCGTGCTCAACGCGGGCTTCGACTGGTCCGCCGCCGATGTGCTGTACGTGTCCACCGGACTGTCGTACAAGGCTCTCGACCCGGCGGCGCGCGCCGCACTCGACGGCTTCCTGAAGGGCGGCGGTGGCGTGGTCGGCCTCGGCTCGACGGGCGCGGCCTTCAACGCCGCCGCGGGGCTGCTCGCCGCCACGGCGGTGGAGGGCCACGGCGACGCCAACGGCGTGGTGCGGGTGGTGAACGCGGGCGGCCCGGTCACCGGCGGCGCCTCCGGGCACAGCTTCGTCTACTCCCCGCTGTGGTTCACCGGTCTGGGCGCGGGCGTACGCGCCGACCAGTCGTACGGCAGCGGCAATCCGCTGGTCTCCGGCCACTGGCGGGCCCTGGAGAACGGCTCAGGCGGCCCCCTGGACGCGGCGGGCCGTGCCTCGGTCGTCAGCGGTACGTCCGCGCAGGGCTCCCAGGTCGTGCTGTTCGGCACCCAGCCGCTGTTCCGCGCCCACCCGAAGGGGGTGTTCGCGCAAATCGGACGGGCGCTGCTGACCACCGGGGAATGATCGCCGGCTGAACCCCGGGGGCCGGCCCCCCGGGTACGGCGGAGGGCCGCACCCCTGTTCAGGGTGCGGCCCTCCGCACGGGCGGGATCAGGCCGCGGCGACCTCGACCTTGATGTTGCCGCGGGTGGCGTTGGAGTACGGGCACACCTGGTGGACCTTCTCGACAATCAGGTCGTCGAGGAGCCGGTCCAGAGCGGCGATCGAGGCGTACTCCGGGACTCCGTGACTGTTGCGGACGCAGGGCCGTCATTCGATCCTCCCCTGTGCTTGCTGCCGGGGCAGCTCGCGTCGCAGCCGGTACATGCGCTCGCGGTGGCGGAGGTAGTCCCGCACCACGTCACGCCGGTGCTCGGACTCCTGCGGCAGAAGTGCGGCCACGCTGGCGATCGCCGTGCACAGCACGGCGCACAGGAACGCCCACCAGGGGTCTGCCAAACGAACGGCCCTGTCTCACATTCGGTGGTTGCGATCTCTCGATTTCGTGTCAGTACGCGACCTGCGCCTATACAGCCCGGTGACAGTACCGACACCCCCGATCTCTCATCTCATGACAGTGGCAGCACGTCCGGCGAGCCCGACGTATGACTCACTGACCAGTACGTCCGGGCAACACACGGGGAACCCGCCACTGTCACACCATTCACTGACACGAAACCAAGAGATCGCATCCAGGCGGTCACCGACGACCAGGGCAACACCAAGGCCACGTACAGCTACACCGCGTACGGAGCCCAGGACGACGCCCAGATGTCCGGCGCCGACAAGCCGGGCGCGGGCGGCGTGCGAGTGCCGAGCCGTACAACGCGTACCGGTTCAACAGCGCCCGTGTGGACACCGCCTCCGGCAACTACAACATGGGCTTCCGGACCTACTCCACGGGGATGAACCGGTTCCTCTCCCGTGACATGTACAACGGCGCCATGGCCGACATGCGACTGGCCTTCGACCCGATGACCGGCAACCGGTACGCGTTTGCGGGCGGCAACCCGCTGTCGAACGTGGAGCTGGACGGCCACAGCTGGGCGAGCTCGAACGACGGGCGACCGTTCGCCGTGGACAGCGCGGGCGTGGTCACGGACCTCATCGACGAGATGATGAACACGGTCCGGGACAACTACATCAAGCAGAAGCGGGTCAAGAACCGCACCTACGTGGGCGCCTACGACCCAGCGACGGACCGCTACGCGGCCGGCATGTCGTCGAACCCGTTCGGCTGCGCCGAGCGGGACTGCGCGCGGAAGCTCGGTCTGCCGATGGACCAGGTGCGCTTCGGCAACGCCGTGGCGTACGACCGTCCCTCCAAGGCGCCATTCCCAATGCCGGTCTGCGAGAACTGCCAGAACGACACGGCGCCGCGGCAGTACCCGGGGAACGCCAAGTGGCGGGAAGGCGGCCGGTTCGACACCGGCCGGCCGATCCACACCACGCCGCCGAGCGAGTTCAGCACCGAGGTGGCCGTCCGGGCGAACAGCGAACTGGTGGCGGTCCGGTCGACCCAGGCCGCCGAGGCGGCCGCGGCAAGGACCGCGGCATCCACGGCTTCCAGCGGCTCCGGCTTCGCGAGCAAGCTGGGCAAGGCGGCCAAGTGGGGCGGCCGCGGCCTCCTCGGACTCGGCATCGGCGTCGCCGTTTACGAGATCTGGAGCGCGCCGGACGGCCAAAAGGGCGAGGCGGCCGTCTCGGCCGGCTCCACCCTGGCCGACGGCCTGGCCAGCGCCTGGGCGGGTACCGAGGTCGGCGCGGCGGCCGGTGCGGTAATCGGGTCGATCATCCCGGGCGCCGGAACCGCGGTCGGAGGAGTCGTCGGAGGCGTGGTCGGCGGCATCGCCGACAGCATCGCCGGGAGCTCTCTCGGCAGTAAGGCAGGTGATTTCTTCAACAGCCTATGGTGACGCACGCCGGTAGTTCCCGGTAACGCACCAGCCGATATCCTGGCCTCCGCGTTCTCTTGGACCGCGGAGGCCAGGCCCCTGTCAGGTCACTTCATTCACGGCCCCTTTCCGGGGCCTTGCGAGGCAGCAGCGTCATGAACGAGCACGACATCCCCGGCCCCGTCTGGTTCGAGCCCGACCCGGAGCTGGAGGCCACCGAGGGGGGGCTTCGCTTTCTCGCCGCTCTCCGTGAGCGGGCGGAATCCGGCGCGTGGTCCTGCGATCCCGACGACACTTTCGCGAGCTTCGCGGTCTTCGAGAACCGCACCGAACTCATGGTCACCCTGGAACTCTACGATCCCGATTCCGATCCGGAAGCACACATTCTCACCGTGGGCGCGTTCTTCACCGGCTCCCGTCTCGTCGGAGGCGAATTCCGTGATCAGCTGTACACGCTGGAGCGGAACCCGGAAACGGCGATCGAGAGTTCTGGAACGCCCGAATTCCTCGCGGAGCGCGCGGCGGAGTGGTTCACCCGCATGCTCGAAATTCCCGTCCTGCGGAACGAGTTCGAGGTCGGTGGCCGGGTCGTGAACCGGCAGTGGGTGCTGGCCAGCACGGGTCGGGAACTGACCTCCCAGTTCCGCGTGCAGCCGGGTGACCCGCTGGCCCGTACGGTCCCGGTCCGGGGCGACCGCGCGGCAGGGACATAGTGGCGACGAGGCGGGGGCGGCCGGTTCGACGTCGGGGACGCCGAGTGCCCCGGTGTCCTCGTCCAAAGTACCGGCCCCTGAGACCTCGAAAGCCCCAGCGCAGGCGCATCTACGGCGCCGGAGGCGAGCGCTTCCCACAGCTCCGGACCGTCGAGTGCCACGGTGAAGACCTGTGCCGGGCCCGCCCTGAGGGCGGCCGTGTATCAGGCTGCCGAACGTCCGCCCGGCGCGGAAATCGGAGCAGCGGTCGTCGAGTTCACCAACGTCTCCGGACAGCCATGTGTCCTGCTGGGCCACCCGTCGGTGGCAGGCGCGGGCAACGGCTCCGCGCAGCACAACGCTTCGCTTTCGGTGACGCGCACGGGCTCCGCGTCACCAGGGCGGACATCAGCCGGCTCGCGCTTATCCGCGGTATCGACATCAACGAAACCGCGACCGCCGTCAAATTCCACGACAGCACAGCCCACCGCAAATGCCAGGTCCACCCTCTCCCCACCTGAACACGCCCCCTCATCCGCGCAGCCGGTATCCACGGACAGCTCAAGGACCGCGCCCCCGGACAGCCCGCTCTTCCCCCTCATCACGGTTCAGAACGGCGAACAACTCCGCCTCACCGCAACAGGCACCCGCTACAACCTGAAGCCCACACCGTAGAACGCGACACCGGCCGCCCCCGTCCCCAACTGTCGGCACCCAGCCCCTGCCATCACAGCCCTGACCAGCCACACTCCGGACCTCGGGTTTTCCCCAGTACGGAGAGGAAGAGAGCCATACCATCGACTGGCCTGTTTCCCGGATGGTCTGGCAGGAATCAAAACAACGAGGCTGAATGCGCACGGATCCACCAAGCAAATGCGTACGGATCCACCGAGCAAAAAAAGGAACCACCTGTGTACAGCCTCAAGCCACTGCGCCGCCGTACCGCCCGCACCGCTGCCGTCGGCGTTCTCGCAGCTGCGGCCTGCGCCACTGTCATGGCCGGCAGCGCCTCAGCCATCGTCAACGGATCGGACTCCACCGAGCACTACCCGTTCATGGCGACCATCCCCGAGTCGGCCCCCACGCTCGGTCTGAACGACGGGACCTGCGGCGCGTCGCTGATCGATAAGCAGTGGGTACTGACGGCGGCCCACTGCGTGAAGGGTGACGGCCTGGAGCTGGACGGCATCGTGCGCGTCGGCAGCGACCACCGCAAGTCCGGCGGCACTGTCCGGAAGATCGACCGGATCTTCGTCCACCCCGGCTACGTGAACGGCGAGGGCAAGGCCGCCAACAACAACGACCTCGCGCTGATACGCCTGGACCGCCCGGTCGCCCAGCATCCCATCAAGATCGCCGGCATGTAGGGGGCCCTGGCACGCCGACCCGGCTCCTGGGCTTCGGCACCACCGTCGACACCGAGCTCAAGTTCCCGGACCGACTGCAGGAGCTGAACACCCGCAGGGGCGCTGAGTCCGAATGCGCGCCGGGCTACGCGGGCCCGACCCGGCTGTGCACCATCACCACCGTGCCCAAGGCCATGGCGTGCTTCGGGGACTCCGGCGGGCCGCAGGTCCAGAAGGGCCGCAACGGCCGCTGGGAGCTGATCGGCGTCACCTCGGGGCCCGGTGCCCCGAAGGTGCCGTGCTCGGAGGGTCCTGGCCTCTACACCAACGCGCACGCCTACGCGGGCTGGATCAACAAGACCATGAAGACCAACCACGCCCTGAAGACCAACAGCGCCCTGAAGACCGACGGCGCCCTGTCGACTGTCGCCATGGGCTCCGACCTCGCCGAGACCGGTACGAACGACAACACCGCCGCAATCGCCGGTATGGCAGCCGCGCTGGTCGTCGCCGGTGGCGGCACCGCCGTCGCAGTACGCCGCCGCAAGACCCGCAGCGCCGCCTAACACGCCAACCGCACCTCGCTGACCACGGCCGCCGCGGCGCCCGGGCTGGACTGCCCGACGACGGGCGGCACCACCACCACGTCGGCCTTCGACAGCGCCGACCGCATCACCGACGCCGGGTACGTCTACGACGCCTTCGGCCGCACCACCGCCCTGCCGGGCGGCGTGAACGTCGGCTACTACGCCAACGACCTCGCCTACCAGCAGACTTCGGGTGCCAAGCGCCAGACGTGGAAGCTCGACGCCGCGCTGCGCTTCCGTTCCTGGACGGTGGAGAGCAGCAGCGGCGGGTCCTGGTCTCCCACCGAGAGCAAGATCAACCACTACGACGGCGAGAGCGACAACCCCCGCTGGATCGTCGAGAACACCGCCACGGGCGCACTGACCCGCAACGTCGACTCCCTCTCGGGCAGCCTCGGCGCCGTCACCAGCGCCACCGGTGACACCGTCCTCCAGCTCTCCGACATCCACGGTGACGTCGCGCTCCAGCTCCCGCTCAACGCGGGTGAGGCGCCGGTGGCACTGGACACCGACGAGTACGGCAATCCGCGCGACGCGCAGCAGGCGGTCCGGTACGGCTGGCTGGGCGGCAAGCAGCGCTCCTCCGAGACCGTCGCCGGCTTCACGCTCATGGGCGTACGCCAGTACAACCCGGCGACCGGCCGTTTCCTGAGCGTCGACCCGGTCCAGGGCGGCAACGCCAACGCGTACGAGTACTGCACGCCCGACCCGGTCAACTGCTACGACCTCGACGGCAAGTGGGGCTGGAAGAAGATCTTCCGCAAGGCCAAGAGCTGGGCCTGGCGCAACAAGTGGGACATCGCCCTGACCGCGGTGGGCTTCGTGCCCGGTCTCGGCGCCGCGGCATGGGGCTACCGCGCCTACCGCGGCTACCGCGCCATCCGCGCGGCGCGGGCGGTCGGCCGCTCCTGCCGGGTCAACTCCTTCCTGCCGCAGACCCCCGTCGTGCTGGCCGACGGAAGCACCAAGCCGATCAGTGAGATCACGATCGGCGACCGAGTGCAGGCCGTCGACGAGCTGACCGGTGAACTCACCGTCTCGCCGGTCACCGACGTCATCGTCGGCCAGGGCGTGAAGGACCTGGTGACGCTGTCCGTCGACGCGGACGGGGACGGCTCCGCGGAGCCGGTGACGGCGACCGCCGGCCACCCCTTCTTCGCACAGGGCCGGGGCTGGGTGGACGCAGGCGATCTGACCGCCGGCACCCGCCTGATGAACCCGAAGGGCACGCTGCCGACGGTCACCTCCGTCAGCCGCGAGCGGGCCGTCACCACGGTCTACAACCTGACCGTGGGAGGCACCCACACCTTCTTCGTGGCGGTGGACGGGCAGACGGCCCTGGTCCACAACTGCGCGCGGTACATCCCGAAGAAGCCCGGCGTGCTGAACTGGTGGCACCCGACCCGCTTCTCCAGCAAGGCCGCGGCGATCCGCAAGGCGAAGGACGTGGCCCGCACCGGCGGCCGCTGCCGCTACCGCGGTCCGTGCGGCTCGGGCACCCACGTGCACGTGGACTTCATCAACCGGTTCGGGCGGATCTTCCGCACCAACCCCTACCGCTGGTAGGCCTCAGGGCCGGTGGGGCGACGGCGCACTGACGCGCC
>NZ_JBEZKL010000145.1:0-18304 GCF_040704695.1 Streptomyces sp. NPDC048411 | reverse complement strand
GCCGCAGGGACAGCACGACGACATCGGGGAGGAGGCCGCCCGGGCCCTGAAGGCGCTCGGCGTGACCAGCGGGATCTTCCACGTCGAGTGCTGGCTCACGGAGCGTGGCCCCGTGCTGGGGGAGGTCCATGTCCGGCCCGGCGGTGACTGGCTACACGCCATGGTCGAGTGGGCCTACCCCGGTCTTGAGTTGTTCGGGTCCCTGCACGACGACCTGCTGGGGCTGCCGGTGACCTTGCCGACCGCCCCCGCACGAGGGGCCGCGGTCCGGTTTGTGACCCCGGCGCCGGGTGTGGTCACCGGGGTCGAGGGCTGGGACGCGGTCACCGCCCGGCCGGACCTGATCACGGCGGAGCTCACCGTGACTCCGGGCGCGGTCGTCGCGGCCATGGGGTCCTCGGCCGACCGGGTCGGCACCGTGTGTCTGGGTGCGGACAGTGCTCAGGCTGCGGAGCGAGAGGCCGAAGCGCTGATCGGGCGGCTGACGGTCCGTACGGAGCCTGCCGCGGGCGGGCCTGCGGAGAGGGCACAGTGATGACGACGAAGGAAGAGATGACAGACGCCGCCGCCTTGCAGGACGCCACCGCTTTGCAGGACGCTGTCGCCTTTCAGGACATCGCCGAGGAGTGGGACTCCTACCAGGAGGTGCCGGCGATCGACGAGGCGTACCGCGAGGCCCTGGGTGACCAGTTCGCCGGGCAGTTCAGCGGGGCAACCCCCGACTATCTGGAGCGCCTCGCAGAGCGGCTCGGATGGTCCCTCGGCCATCGGGTGCTGGACGCCGGATGCGGCACCGGCGGCCTGACCGCCGCGCTGGCCGCGCGGACCGGGTGCGAGGCGGTCGGTCTCGACGCCAGTCCGGCAGCGGTACGGGTGGCGGAGCGGCGGCTGGCGGGGCGGCCTGAGGCCGGACGGGTCCGGTACGCGGTGGGCGACATGTCGGCGCCGGACTTCCCGGAGGGTTCGTTCGACGCCGTCCTCGCGATCGGGTCCGGGTACTGGTCCGAACCCGTGGCGACCGTGGACCGCTGGCGGGGGCTGCTGCGCGGCGAGGACCCGGCGCTGGTGATCGTGATCAGCAGGATTCTGCGCCCGCAGACCGCCCGGGACGTGGAACTGACCCTCCAGAGAGGGCTGTTCGCTCCGCACCCGGACTGGGAGGGCGCCCTGGTCCGGGCGGGCTTCGCCGTGGACGTACGGCATCTGACCGAGCAGGACGCCGCATGCGTGGAGCGGCTGTATGCGGCGCTCGCCCGGCGGCTGCCCGAGCTGCGCGAGCAGTTGGGGGCCGAGCAGGGGGCGCAGTACCTGGCGGAGGTGGCCGTGCTCAGGGACGAGCACCGGGCCGGGCGGATGCGGCGTACCGAGATCGTGGCCAGGCTCGCACACGGCGAGGGTGAGGCGGATGCCTGATCCCCACGCCCCCTTCGGACCGCTTCCGGAGCGGGTGGACCTGGCCGTGGTCGGGGGCGGCATTCTCGGGGCGGCGATCGCCCATGCCGCGCAGGCCGCACGGCCCGGCAGCCGGACCGTGGTGCTCGATCAGGGTGTACGGGACACGGCGACGCGCTGGTCGCTGGGTGTTCTCGCGCCCTGGGCAAACACCGCCGGGCAGCGCGCCCTGCTGGAGCGCGGCGCCGACCACGTACGTGAGCGGGTGGAGCCGGATCTCGTACGTCCGTTTCTCCGGTGGGTGTCCGCGCTGGTGGTGGCCTCACCCGCCACGCTCGACCGCCTGGCGGCAGCCACCATCGGCACGGACATGCAGACCGCACCTCCAGGGCTGCTAGCGCAGGCACGGGCCGCCTACGGAGAACTGACGGCCCGTGACGGCGACACACTCGCCACCGTGTGCGCAGGCGTGGCCGTCCTGGACGTCGGCGGACTCGCCGAACGACTCCTGGCCGACAGCGTCGTTCACCGCGGCGCACAGGTGACCCGAGTCGAGGACGCCGGGGACTTCCGGACCTTGCTGCTCGCCGACGGCCGGACGCTCACCGCCCGCCACGTGGTGCTGGCCACCGGCCCCTGGGCGCAGCCGGCCCTGGGCGCCGACCCGAGCACGTCGTCCGTGCCGACCGGCTGGCGTACGAAGCGGATCGCCGCGCTGCACGCGGCGCGGCAGCCGCCGGCCGACGCACCCCTGGTCTGCTTCCCGGACGACGATCTGTTCCTGCTGCCGGCGGCCGTCGATGAGACCGGGGGCCGCGGCGGGGTAGGGGCCAGCTTCCGCTGTGAGGACTGGGACGTGCCACCGGGCCCCGGGACAGGCGTACTTGATGGACGGACACTGGAGAGCGGCCGCGTGGCTCTGGCCCGCCGGGCACCGGACCTTGCCGCGGAGATCGGGTCCGGGCGGGTCGCCGTCGACGGGTACACGCCGGACCGGACCCCGCTGACCGGCCTGCGCGCACCGGGAGTGGTCCAGGCCGTGGCGGCCTCCGGCGGCGGCGCCCGCTTCGCCTGGGGCGTGGCGGACCAGGTGCTGGCCCTGCTGGCCGCCGACGGTGCCGGGCGCTCCGCGGGTTCTCCCTCACCGCACAGCTGACTACCCCTGCGACCACACGCCGCGCCACCCCGCGCCTGTCCGGCTCTGGCGAGGACCTCACTTCCGTCACTTCGGACGCGCCGGCCGCGCCGGTGGCGCCCCTGCTCCCGGATCGAGAAATGACCGACCATCTGATTCTTTCCGCCCTGCCCACCCCCAACGGCGAGCTGCACCTCGGACACCTCGGCGGCCCCTTCCTGGGCGGCGACGCCCTGGCCCGCCACCTGCGGGCCGAAGGCCACCGGGTCACCGCCGTCTCGGCCACCGACAGCTGGGAGTCGTACGTCCTCGACGCGGCCCGCCGCGAGGGCCGCACCCCGGACGAGACGGCCCGGGACTACCACGAGCGCATCCGCTCAGCGCTGGCCGCGACCTGCACGGAGCCGGACGTCTTCCTCGACGTGCGGGCGGAGCCGTGGGCCTCCCGGCACCGCGACTGGCACCACTGGCTCGCCGCGCGGCTGGCGGAGCGCGGGCGTATCGCGATACGCACCGAGCGGCTGCTCGGGGACACCGCCACCGGGGAGGAGCTCATCGCCTGCTGGCTGGCAGGCGCCTGCCCCACCTGCGGGGAAGAAGCGGCTGGTTACACCTGCGAGGCATGCGGCATGTGGTTCCAGCCCGACGCCCTGCGCGACGCCCGCCCCCGCCACCCACGCCCCGGGGTGACCGAGATCGAGACGTCCTCCGCGTTTCTGCAGCTGGACGGTGACGTGCTCGCCGACATGGCCCGGGAACGTCACGTACCAGCCATGTACCGGCAGTTGATCGACCGCTATCTGGAGCAGAACGGTCCCGTCTGGCGCCTGACGCATCCCCTGGGCCGGGGGGTGCCCTGGGCGACCGGTGAACTCCCCGCCCGGCAGGTGCACTCCACGTACGCGCTCGGTACCACGGCCATGTTCCTGCTGGCCGGCCAGGAGCACGGCCGGCGCCACGGACTGCCCGAGAACCCTCTCCTGCCCGGTACGGCACAGCGCCCGCGCTTCACGCTCTTCTTCGGTATGGACGGTGCGCTGCCCCTGATGATGCAGCTCGCGGTCCAGGAGGCGGCCGGCGTCCCGACCGCCCCGGACGCGTACCGCTTCAACCAGTTCATGACCCTGGACGGGGCCAAGTTCTCCACCAGCCGCAACCACGTCATCCGGGTGCTGGACTACACCGCGGCGGGGCTGGACACGGACGCTCTCCGGTTCCACCTGGCCCGGATCGGCCCGGAGGAGAAGTCCACCGACTTCAAGGCCGACGCCTTCGCCGACGACGTGGCGACCACCCTGGTCGGGCGGCTCGGCCGCGCCCTCGATCTCTGCGAGGACTCGCCCGGGGCCAAGCCTGCGCCGGGAGCGGTCGTCGGTCTGTACGAGAGCGCCGCCGCCCGGCACCGCGCCGCATTCAGCTCTGGTCATCCGCGCCTCACGGACGCCGTCGGGGCCGTGGAGACCTGGCTCGAAGCGGCTCCCGCCATCGTCGCAGCAGCGGGGGCGCCCGGCTTCCTGGCTGTGGCCGCCGCCCTGGCGGCCCCGCTCATGCCCCGCTGGGCGGACCGGATCTGGGCGGCACTCGGTCTCCCCGGCAGCCCGGCACTGGGCGCCGCCGGTGCATTGCTGACCTCGGGCGGCGGAGCGGTGGCGGTGTCCGGCCCCGATCGCCTGCCGCGGTTCGCTCCGGTGAGCGCCGCCGCAGTGCGCGCGCTCGTCCCACAGCCGCGCTGAATCCCCGCACCTTCCCGCACCACCGTCGCTCCACGGAGAACTCATGCCAGCCATCCTGTTCGTCAACACCCGCCGCTCCCCTCTTGAGGTCAACGCCACCGCGCTCGCCGCGCACCGGCTCGGCCTGGACGTGGTCGTCCTGGCGGACCGCCCGACCGCGTTCGCCTCGGAGCTGATTGCCGAGACCCGCATCGTCGATACGTTCGACACCTCGGCAGCGCACGAGGCCGCGCTCGATCTGGCGCACCGCCACGACATCCGCGGTGTCATCACTTGGGGAGACCGCGACGTCGAGTTCATCGCCGCGCTCGCTGCCGAACTCGGCCTTCCCGGGCTGCCCCCGGAAGCGGCCCGCACCGTGCGCAACAAGTACCTCACTCGTGAGGCCCTGGCCACGGCCGGCCGGCCCGATCTCATGCCCGCCTACGCCCGGGTCCCGGACCGCGCAGCCCTGCACAGCGCAGCCTCGAAGATCGGCTTTCCCGCCGTCCTCAAGCCGACCAGCGCCTCCGGAAGCCGCGGCATCCACCGCGTCGAAGCCGAGCCGGAACTCACCCCCGCGTACGAACTGCTCAGCGCCTTCACCCGCCCCGAACGGGATCCGATCTTCCGCGCCAGGCCCGGCGAGCTGATCTACGAGGAGTTCCTCGGCGGCACCGAGCACAGCGTCGAAGGATTCGTCATCGACGATCAGCCGCACATCGTCGGCATCACCGACAAGTGGGTGTCCCCCGACTACTCCATCGAGTATCTGCAGATCCACCCGTCCGCGCTGCCCGCACAGGACCAGGATGCCCTCCATGAACTGACCCGCGAAACGATCCGCGCCACCGGAATGCGCGACTGCGCCTTCCACCTGGAATGCCGACTGCAGCCGGACGGGACGGCCAAGCTGCTGGAAGTCGCCGGGCGCATCGGCGGCGGCTACATCACCTCGCATCTCATACCGCTGGCCACCGGCGTGGACTTCTACGCGGCTGCGATCGCCGTCGCCACCGGCACCGTTCCCGACCTGGAACCCACGACGGCGTGCCACGCCGGCTCGCGGCAGCTGCTCAGCCCGCAGTCAGGTGTCTTCGCCGGCTTCGCCGGGCTCAACGCCGTACTGGAACTGCCCGGCGTCGAGCACGTAACCCTCGACCAGGCCATGGGCACGCAGGTGGCCCTTCCCCCCGCGGACTACATGAGCTGCGTGCTCGGCACGGTGATCGCCCGCCGCGGCACCCACGCGGCGGCCCAGGGGGTACTGGAGCAGGCGGCAACGCTGGCCGACCCCGTGTTCGCCCACCCCGCGGCGCCCCGGACGGGACACCGGTGAACACCCTCGCCCCGGCACGGCCGACGGCGGCCGCCCGCAGGTCGCGGACGGCGCTGCTCGCCCAGTGGACGCTGGCCTGCTCCGCCGTGTGGGCCCTGCTGACCGTGCTTCCGCTGCATCTCACCCAGAACCGCCACGTCGGCGTGGGTGCAGCGGCGGCGCTCGTCACCGAGGCCGCGCTGAGTCTGCGGCTGATGCGTATCGTCGCCGGCCCGGCGCTGGCCCGGTTGAGTCCGGCCGCCGCGATCCGGTGCGCGCTCCTGCTGGGCGGTGCGTCCTTCGTCGGTCTGGCGCTCTGCGACGGGCACCCGGTGGCGCTGGCCGTCGTCCTGCCGTTGATCGGCCTCGGCTTCGGGATGAACGCGCTCGCGCTGAAGCTGATCGCCACGGCCGCACCGCCCACCGAGCACGCCACCGGTTTCGCCGCCCAGGCCGTCGCCGTGAACGTCGGTATGGCGCTCGGCCCGCTTGCCGGGGTGGCTGTCTACCACGCGTACGGGGTGACCGCCTTCTTCCTCGCGGCCGCCCTCGCCCACGCGGCGGCGCTCTTCCTGGTCCTCGCGGTGCGCTCCCCGGGCGCCGACGAGGCCGGGACCACGATGCCGCTGCGCACCCTGCTTCCTGTGCTGGTGCGCGACCGGGGCCTACGGGTCCCGCTCGCGCTGACGGCGGCCGGATTCGTCCTCTACACGCAGCTCTTCGCCACGCTCCCGCTGTACGTGAGCGACGGACTCGGCAGAACCGGACTCCTCGGTACAGTCTTCCTGGCCAACGGCGCGCTCATCGTCGTGCTCCAGATGCCCCTGATGATGCTGGTGAAACGGTGGCGGCTCTCCCCCGTGCCGGTCTCGCTGGCCGGGTTCGGCTGCTTCGCCGCCGCCTTCGGCTGCCTCGGCGCCGGCCGCGATGTGGTCTGGCTGTTCATCGGCGTGGTGCTGGCCACCTTCGCCGAAATGCTGCTCATGCCGAGCCTCGACGTGCTCATCGGTTCCGCGGGGCCGCCGGACCGGCGCGTCGCCTACTTCTCCCTGGCGGCCCTGGCCACCGCACTGGGCGAAGCTGTGGGCAGCTTCACCGGAGTCAGCCTTGCGGGCACCCATGCTTCCGGTGCCACCGCGCTGTACCTCGGGCTTGCCGCCGCGAGTGGAGCGCTCGTGGTGGCCGCCGGGGTGCGGCGCGCGGCCACCAAGGCGTGGCGGTGAAGGGCGCCCCCACACACACCCGGAGCCAAGCCGCTTTCCAAAATTACATGTGTGTGCACATAATGCGAACGCATGCAGTCGTCGCACGCGGCGCACCAGGGGGAGAAGCCGCCATGACCGCCACTCGTTCATTCCTGTTCCTGCTCGGCAGCAGCCGTACCGACGGCAACACCGAGGAGCTCGCCCGGCTCGCCGCCGAGCAGTTGCCGCCCGAGACCGAGCAGCGCTGGCTGAACCTGGGCGAGCTGGCGCTCCCCGACTTCGAGGACGTACGGCACGAGGGCGACGGCAGCTACCGCGCCCCCACCGGGCACGCCGCCACCCTGCTCGACGCGACGCTCGGCGCGACCGATCTGGTGCTGGCCTCGCCGCTCTACTGGTACGCCATGTCCACCTCCACCAAGCGGTACCTGGACCACTGGTCAGGGTGGATGCGGGTGCCCGGCGTCGACTTCAAGGAGCGAATGGCCGGGCGGACCCTGTGGGGCGTCACCGCGCTCGCGACAGCCGATCCGAGCGTGGCCGAGCCGGCTACCGGAACGCTGCGCACCATCGCGTCGTACATGCGGATGGAGTGGGGCGGGATGCTGCTGGGGCTCGGCAACCGGCCCGGTGACGTACTGAACGACACGACCGCCGCCACCCGCGCCAAGACCTTCTTCGGCTGACCCCGGGGATCCGGCCCGGAGTCGCCCGTCGCGATCGCTCGCTGCGCAGGGAACTCGACGATGTGATCATTCGGTGAGCATGGGCGCGTTTGACCTGGCCCTTGTTGACAGTCCGTCATCAAAAGTCGAACAATGTTCAGGCGGAAATGGAACGCGCCGTGTCGTGCCGTTCCAGCTGTTCGCACCGTTCGTGCCGTACGTGCCGCGACGAGCCGATCGGGGGACGGCTCGCCCGGCCGACGGCGCGGGCGGATCCGGCGAAGGCCCGCCCGCTCAGGCCGTGATGTCCTTCGCCGTGAAGCGCGCCCAGGCCGCCGAGCCGAACACCGCCGCGTACAGCCCCTGCAGCTCCAGGTTCTTGACGATCTCGTTCCAGTAGACGGGATCGCGCAGCAGGTCCGCGAAGGACATCCAGTAGTGCGGAAAGAGATACGGATGGATGCCGCTCAACTGCGGGATCGTGTCCAGGATCTGTACGGTGATCAGCACCCCGACCGTCGCGGCCATCGCCGCGATCCCGCTGCCGGCGAGCGTCGAGACGAACAGCCCGAGCGCCGCGAACCCGATGAGTGACGCCGCCACCGTCACCGCGATCAGGCCGGCCCGCAGCAGCCCCTCGCCGACGCCGATCCGGGTCCCGGAGATCGTCGTGACCTCCCCGACCGGGAAAAGCAGCGCCCCGACGGCGAGCGCCGACACCGCCACGACGAGGGTCGCGGTCAGGCAGAACGCGAGGGTGGCGGTGTACTTGGTGAGCAGCAGCCGGGTCCGGCCCGCGGGTGCGACCAGCAGATAGCGCAGGGTGCCCGCACTGGCCTCGCCCGCGATCGCGTCGCCCGCGACGACGCCGACGGTCAGCGGCAGGAAGACCGGAAGCGTCACCGCGAGGGCGGCGAACACCAGGAACAGGCCGTTGTTGGTCACCTGGGAGAGGAACGCCGGTCCCCCGCCGTCGCGCGGCCCGGCGGGCGAGCCGTCGCTCGTCTGGATCCTCACCGCGATCCCGATCAGTACGGGGACGGCGGCCAGCACCCCGAGCAGTGCGAGCGTGCGCCCGCGGCGCAGGGTTGTGGCCAGTTCGGAGCGGAGGATCCCGAACGTCCAGAGCGGATTGCGGGAGCGGCCCGCTCCTACGGGTGCGACTTCAGCCTGCGACATCGAAACCCTCTCCGGTGAGTGCGACAAAGGCGTCCTCCAGCGAGGCCCGCTCGACGCCGAAGAACCGTACGCGTACACCGCCGTGGACCAGCGCCCCGCTCAGGTCGGCGAGCTCGACCTCGCGCGGCGGGGGTTCGGCGGTGACCTGGTCGCCCTCGACGGTGACGCCGGTGACGCCGTGTTCCTTGAGGATGCGGGCGGCGTCTGCGGGGTCGGGGGTGGTGACGGCGAGCCGGCCGCGGGCCCCGGCCGCGAGGTCGGCGACCGGCCCCTGGGTGATCAGCCGCCCCCGGGCCATGACCGCGGCGTGCGTGCAGACCTGCTCGATCTCGTCGAGGAGGTGGGAGGAGAGGAAAACGGTGGTGCCGTCCGCCGCCAGTTCCCGGACCAGGGTGCGGATCTCGCGCATGCCCTGCGGGTCGAGTCCGTTGGTCGGCTCGTCCAGGACGAGGAGGCGACGCGGCTGCAACAGGGCGGCGGCGAGCCCGAGGCGCTGCTTCATGCCCAGCGAGTACGCCTTCGCCTTCTTGCCCGCCGCGGCGGCGAGCCCCACCCGGTCCAGGGCGGCGGCGACCCGGGCGCGGCGGGTGCGCGGATCGGCGGTCGGGTCGGCGGAGTCGTACCGTACGAGGTTGTCCCGGCCGGTCAGGAACGCGTACAGCGCGGGTCCTTCGATCAGCGTTCCGACCTGCGGGAGTACGGTGCGGGCGGCGCCCGGCATGGGGTCGCCGAGGACTCGGGCGGTGCCGGACGTCGGGGCGATCAGCCCCATCAGCATCCGGATCGTGGTGGTCTTCCCGGAGCCGTTGGGCCCGAGGAAACCGAAGACGCTGCCTTCGGGGACGCTGAGGTCGAGTCCGTCGACGGCGAGTTGGCCGCCGCGATACCGCTTGGTGAGACCCCGGGTCTCGATCACGGCCGTTCCGGTCCAGGGCATCACCGAGGACTCGGTCACGGCACCGGGCTCTGTCATGCGCGAATCTCCCCCATGGTCCGGGTAACGGAACGCCCCGCCGTACGGAGGATACGGCGGGGCGGTGGTGCGGTGCGGGAACGACGGGAACGTCAGTGGGCGGCGCTGTCAGCGGCCTTGACGAGCGCGTCCTTGGTGACCGCACCGACGTAGACCTTGCCGTCGTCCGTCATCAGGGCGTTGACCAGGCGGGTCTTGAAGACCGTGCCGGAGCCGAACTTTCCGGTGACCTTGTCGCCGAACGAGTCCAGCAACTGCTGGGCCGCGGGCGGAACATCCGCGTTCTTCTCCGCAGCGGGGAGTCCCTTGGCGCCGGGTGACTCGATCACGTGGATCGTGCCCCAGCCCTCGCCGATGACCTTCGCGCCCCCGCCGCCGCCGGCGAACCCGTCCAGACCGGTCAGGCCCTCCGGCCCCTGCTCGGCGTTCTTCTCCGCCTGCTTCTCCACCTTCGCGTCGTCCGCCTCGGTCACCTTGGTGCCCTTGGGCGGGGTGAACGTGAACGAGGACGCCGCGGGCCTCGCGAAGTCGACGCTGGTGAACCCGGCGTCGATCACCGCCTTGCCGCCGCCGCTCGGGGAGAGGGTGAACTTCAGCGGCACGCCGTTCTTCGCGTCGACCGCGACGGTGATCGCGCCGATCGTCGAGCCACCCTGCTTGGGCTTGATGACCAGCTTGTACGCATCACGCCCGGCGACCTGCGCCGTGCCGTCGACCGTGACGGAGGTGGTGGAGTCCGCCGCCTTCAGCGCCTGCTCGGCCAGCGCCCTCGGTGTGGTCGGCGCGCCCTCCGGGGTGGTGCGCCCCTCGTGCTTCTCGGCGTCCGGGGCCTTGTCGGTGGTCGCGTGGTACGCCTCGTTGGACCCGCTGTCGTACGCCCAGAGCTGGTCCCCGTTGCGGATCACGCTGTACTCGGCGGCGCTGTCCAGAATGGAGACGCGCTGCTTGTCGGGGCCGTCGGCGGCCACCCGAAGCGTGTGCGTGCCTGAGGCGAGCTCCGTCAGCTTTTCCTTCGGGGCGGCGCTCGAACCGCCCTGCTCGCCGCCGGCGCTCCGGGCGAACGACTCGGCCAGGCCGCCCAGCGACGGGATGCCGAGGTCGGTGCTGACCCGCACCGTGCCGGAAAGCTGCTGCGTGTCCGAGGCCGCGATCTTCTCGATGAGCTGCTGTGCGCTGATCTTCGGCAGCTGCGGGTCACCGGAGTCCGCGAGCGCCGGGACCAGACCGATCGTCGCGGCCGCCACCCCCGCCACCGCGACCGGGACAACATAGCGGGCCGCCTTTCTGCGGGCGGCCGTGGTGCTCGTGGCGCTGCTGGTGGTCTCTGCGCTGTCGTTCGGTGCCATGTGTGCCCTACCTCCGTGGTCGGCAGCTTCCGTCCGGATGCACTCCGCCACTCCGTGCCGCCGTTCTCACCCGATGTGGTCAGGAGTGGTTGTTCTCCATCTGACCAAAATCACCGGGCGGAATCATCAGCCCGCGGACTCAACCGCGCATACCTCTTCGGTATGACACAACACGGTCTTCCCTCCCCCGACCCGTAGGGGTAGGACCGGCGAACGCCGGGGCTTCCGAACGAGAGTCCCTATCGTCACGGCACTAGCCCGCAGCGTCACGGCACTAGCCCGCGCGGTGCACCACGGCGTCGCACAGCTCTTCCAGTGCGGCCTTCGCGTAGCACTCGGGAAGCGGCTTCAGGGCCGCCCGCGCCTCCTCCGCGTACCGGACGGTGTCGCGCCGGGCCTGCTCCAGCGCCGGGTGCGCCCGCAGCCGGCAGAGCGCCTCGGCCAGCCGGTCGTCGTCGCTCAGGTCGCCGTCCAGCAGCTCAAGGAGCTCCAGGTCGTCCGGATTGCCGCCGACCGCCGCCTGCGCCCGCAGGTGCAGGACGGGAAGCGTCGGGATTCCTTCGCGCAGATCAGTGCCGGGAGTCTTGCCGGACTCGTGGCTGTCGGAGGCGATGTCGAGCAGGTCGTCGGCGAGTTGGAAGGCGACGCCGAGCCGCTCCCCGTACTGGGTGAGGATGTCCACGGCGGACTCGTCGGCGCCGGCCATCATCGCGCCGAACCGGCAGGCCACGGCGATCAGCGAGCCGGTCTTGCCGCGCATCACCTCGAGGTAGTGGTCGACCGGGTCGCGGCCGTCGCGCGGGCCCGCGGTCTCCAGGATCTGCCCGGTGACCAGGCGTTCGAACGCCTCGGCCTGGACACGTACGGCCTCCGGGCCGAGGTCGGCCAGGATGTGCGAGGCGCGCGCGAAGAGGAAGTCGCCGGTCAGCACGGCCACCGAGTTGCCCCAGCGGGTGTTGGCGCTGTCGACGCCGCGGCGTACGTCCGCCTCGTCCATCACGTCGTCGTGGTAGAGCGTCGCGAGATGCGTCAGCTCGACGACCACGGCGGACGGCACGACACCCGGCGCGTCCGCGTCGCCGAACTGGGACGCCAGCATCGTCAGCAGCGGCCGGAAACGCTTGCCCCCGGCCCGTACGAGATGCTGCGCGGCCTCTGTGATGAACGGGACTTCGCTCTTGGTGGCATCCAGCAGCCCCGCCTCGACAGCGGCCAAACCGGTCTGGACATCGGCCTCAAGAGCCTGGTCCCGCACGCTCAGTCCGAACGGCCCGACGACGGTCACGAGGGGATCTCCTGTCTGCTGACGATCACACGGAATGTCGATGTGTCGCTGTCATCACTCAAGTCAGCGTATCCGGTCCCGTTTGGATCACCGTGGGCGCCTTCCCGCCACCGCCGGTATGTTCGTGATCAGCTCATACGATCAGGAGTAGCCCCTTTGTCCCGCAGCACTGCTGCCCGCGACCTGACAGAGCCGCCGTCCGCCGCCGACCACGCCTTTTCCGGCCGGCCACGGGGCTGACACCCCTGTCCGGCCCGGAGGTCCGGAGCGGTTCCCGTTCCTCGGCACGCAGGCCGTCCCGGTCCTCCATTGCGCCCAAACGGCGGCGAACCGACACCGTGGCGAAGGCGTCACGGCCGGCCCCTGGCTCAGGCGCACCACGCACCACGCACCCCGCCCACCGAGGTACCGCCATGCACATCCGGACCAGGTTCCCGTACGACACCACCCATGAGGACGTCCGCATCCCGCTGCCGGACGGCACAGCTGTACGCGGGGGATCTGGCCGCAGGCCGGTTCGGCGGGCTTCACGCTGGACGCGGACGGCAGCTTCGTCGAACTGCCGGTGCGCCGCCACACCGAGGATCCCTCGATCAGGTTCGAGCAGGCGGAGCAGTCGGAGCCGCTCGGCGTCGTCCTCCCGGTGACGCTCGACGAGCCCCGTCCCGAGCGGCTGGTGATCCGCGATGTCGCCAAGGGCGAATGGCGGCTGGAGGTCGCCCCGCGCTACGGCGGCACCCGCGTCCACCCGGACGGTCTCGAATTCACCGAGGACGCGGTGGAGACGTACACGATCCAGGAGAACGACCCACTGTCGGCGCGCACCCGTTCCGACTGGACGATCCGGCTGCACCGGCCGGAGATGGCCTGGGACGCGCGGATCGAGACGCGGTCCGAGATCAGTGCGGACGAGACCGACTTCATCACGTCCGACGAGGTGGTGTGCAAGGACGGCGACGAGATCGTCTTCCACGGGACCTGGGAGAAGCGGATCCCGCGCACAGCGGGCTGAAAAAGACCGCCGCACCCCTCCTCACGTGGGGGTATGCCGGAACTTTCCGATCATTGCGCGTAGTTGCGACACTGCCGCGGGGTAGCTACACCGACGTAACGTGTCCCCCAAGCGACCTGGAAAGCGAGGCAGCAACAGATGCCCGAGCAGAGCAGCCCGCTCGATCTGGCCGAGGGCGACCCCTTCGGTCCGCACAACCTTCCGTACGGGGTGTTCTCCACCCACGACCACCCCGAGGACCGCCGGGTCGGCGTCCGCATCGGCAACCACGTGCTGGACGCCGGAGCCGCGGCGCACGCGCTCGGCTCGCCCTACGCCCAGCTCCTCGCCCAGCCGGACCTGACCGCGCTGCTGTCGGCGGGCCGCACGGCGTGGCGGGACGTGCGGCGGGCGTTGACCGCGTGGGTGACGGTCCCGGCGCACCGCCCGGACATCGAGCCACTGCTGTACCCGGTCGGGTCGGTGACGCTCCATATGCCGTACGCGGTCGCGGACTACGTCGACTTCTACGCCAGCGAGAACCACGCCACCAACGTCGGAAAGATCTTCCGGCCGGACGGCGCCGCACTGACGCCGAACTGGAAGCACCTCCCGATCGGTTACCACGGCCGGTCCGGCACCATCGTCGTCTCCGGCACGGATGTGGTGCGCCCCTGGGGCCAGCGCAAGGCGCCGTCCGACGCCGCCCCGGTCTTCGGCCCCTCGGTCAAGCTGGACATCGAGGCCGAGGTCGGCTTCGTGGTGGGTGTCCCCTCGGAGCAGGGACGTCCGGTCCCGCTCGGCAGGTTCCGCGACCATGTCTTCGGGCTCTCGCTGCTCAACGACTGGTCGGCGCGGGACATCCAGGCGTGGGAGTACGTCCCCCTGGGCCCGTTCCTCGGCAAATCCTTCGCCACGTCCGTATCGCCGTGGGTGACGCCGCTCGAAGCCCTGGAAGCGGCCCGGATCGCCCCGCCCGCCCGGGACTTCCCGCTGCTCCCGTACCTCGACGACACGGGCGAGGAGGAGCCCGGCGGCCTCGACCTGCGGATCTCGGTCGCGATCAACGGGCAGCTGGTCGCCGAGCCGCCGTTCGCCACCATGTACTGGACGGCGGCCCAGATGCTGGCCCACATGACAGTGAACGGCGCCTCGCTGCGCACCGGCGACCTGTACGGTTCCGGCACGGTCAGCGGCGCCGAGCCCGGACAGCGCGGCTCGCTCCTGGAGCTCACCTGGAACGGCAGCGAACCCCTGGAACTCCCCGAGGGCAAGCGGACCTTCCTGGAGGACGGCGACACGGTGACGATGACCGCCTGGGCGCCGGGACCGCACGGCACGAGGGTCGGCCTCGGCGAAGTCACGGGACGGATCGTGCCCGCGTCGTGACCACGGACTCACCGGGGCTCACGCTCCCCGAGGAACTGCTGCTGCTCGCGCTGGACCCGCAGCGCGGCAAGCCGTACTGCCGCACCCGTTTCCTGGAGTACGGGATGGCGGGTGCGGTCCTCGCGGAGCTGGAGCTCCAGGGCCGGATCGCCGAACGGCACGGCCGGGTACGGGTGATCAGCCCGCTGGCTCCCCAGGACCCGCTGCTCGCGCAGGTCCTCGGGAGCCTGCCTGCCCCGGACGAGGGCAGGCTCGCGGGCGGCGTCAGCGCGAAGCCCTGGATACGGCGGACCGGCCGGTACGTCGAGGAGCTGTGCCTGGACCACCTGGTCGGCCGCTCGGTCCTGCGCAGGGAGACCCACCGGTTCCTCGGCCTGTTGCCGTACCACCGCCACCCAGTGGCTGACCCGGCTCTGTCGGCCGGGGTCCGGGAGCGTTTCGCGGCCGCCGAGACGGCGGGGTTCCCCGGCCCGCGCGGCCGCGTCCTGGCCGCGCTGGTCTCGGCGATCGGTCTCTCGCACGAGGTGGCGCGGGGCGGCCTGCGGAGCCATTGGGCGATGCGCGATCTGGTACACGACGAGTGGACCGCCCATGCGGTGCACCGGAACGTACGCCAGGACAGGTCGAACGGGATCGGCGGGAACATCGGCGGCACTGGCGGCACTGGCGGCGGGAGCGACGGGGACTGACGGGGGACGGGGCTGACCGGGGCCGGCCGAGAAAGAGGCTGAGGCGGTCAGCCGTGCACGGGTCGTTCACACGTTTGGGGGAGCCGTGCCCCGTTCCCGGCCGATACGCTGGAATCTCCCGCGAGACTCTGCGTCATGGGAGCACTGATGAGCGTCGAACCCGAGGCCCCCGAGCCGCGGTGGGCGGTTCCGCCCGTGGGCGGCTGGACCGCCGATGACCTGGACACACTCCCGAATCTGCCTCCGCACACGGAGCTGATCGACGGGAGCCTTGTTTTCGTGAGTCCGCAGACCCTGTTCCATTCACGGGCGGTCAGCTTCTTCGAGTGGCAGCTGCAGTCGCTGGCACCGGCCGACTTGGAGGTCGTGCGCGAGTTCACCATCGACATCGACCGCTACAACCGGCCCGAACCGGATGTGATCGTCGTGGACGGCGACATCGTCCAGGACCCGAACCAGACCCGCTTCCCCGCCGAGTCCGTACAGCTGGCCATCGAGGTCGTCTCCCCGGAATCACGGTCGCGGGACCGGGAGACCAAGCCCGTGAAGTACGCCCGGGTCAAGATCCCGCATTTCTGGCGGGTGGAGAACCACGACGGCCGCGCCGTCGTCTACGTCTTCGAGCTGGAACCGGCCACCGGTGCGTACACCTCCACCGGGATCTTCCACGACCGGATGAAGGTCTCCGTGCCCTTCCCGGTCGACCTCGATCTCACCGCGATCACCGCCCGTCGCCGGGCGGCCGACCCCGAGTAGTCGGGCCCCGCCGCCCGGCCCGGCACTCACTCGAACTCGGGCGGTTCCTCGTCCCAGCCGAACTCCGGGTCCGCTTCCGGGGCCACCGGCGGTCCCGGAACCGGGGCCGGAACCGGGGCCGGGTCCGCTTCCGGGGCCGGAACGTGGTGCGGGACCGGTGCGGGTCCCGCGTCCGGCGCCTCGGCCTCTGCGTCCCCGAACGACCCCAGCACCTCCAGCACCCCCTCCCCGTACGTCGCCAGCTTCTTCTCGCCCAGACCGCCGACGCCACCCAGCTCGACCAGGGAAGCCGGCCGCACCGTCGCGATCTCGCGCAGCGTCGCGTCGTGGAAGATGACGTACGCCGGGACGCCCTGCTCCTTCGCCCGGGCGCCGCGCCAGGCCCGCAGCGCCTCGAAGACCGGTACAGCCTCCGAGGCCAGTTCGGCGACGGCCGCCGAGGTCTTCGCCTTGCGTTCGCCCTTCGAGGAGCGCGACGCGGGCTTCGCCGCCTCCTTGCGCAGCCGGACCTCGCGCTCGCGGCCGAGCACCGAGCCGCTGTCCTCCGTCAGCACCAGCGTGCCGTACTCGCCCTCGACCTCCAGCAGGCCCTGGGCCAGCAACTGCCGGACCACGCCCCGCCATTCCGCCTCGGACAGCTCCTCGCCGATGCCGAAGACCGACAGCTGGTCGTGGTCGAACTGGATGACCTTCGCGGTCTTGCGGCCCAGCAGGATGTCGATGATCTGGCCGGCGCCGAACTTCTGGCCGCGCTCCCGCTTCAGCCGGACCACGGTGGACAGCAGCTTCTGCGCGGCCACCGTGCCGTCCCAGGTCTCGGGCGGGGTGAGGCAGGTGTCACAGTTGCCGCAGGCCGCGGTCTGCGGCTCCTGGCCGAAGTACGTGAGCAGCCGGGCGCGGCGGCAGTCGGCGGTCTCGCACAGGGCGAGCATCGCGTCGAGGTGGGTGGCCGCGCGGCGGCGGAACGCCTCGTCGCCCTCGCCGCCCTGGATCAGCTTGCGCTGCTGGACGACGTCCTGGAGGCCGTACGCCATCCACGCCGTGGACGGCAGCCCGTCGCGGCCCGCGCGGCCGGTCTCCTGGTAGTAGCCCTCGACCGACTTCGGCAGGTCGAGGTGGGCGACGAACCGTACGTCCGGCTTGTCGATGCCCATGCCGAACGCGATCGTCGCCACGACGACCAGACCGTCCTCGCGCAGGAACCGCGCCTGGTGACGCGCACGCGTCCCGGCGTCCAGACCCGCGTGGTACGGAACCGCCTCGATGCCGTTGCGGCAGAGATACTCGGCGGTCTTCTCCGTCGAGTTGCGCGACAGGCAGTAGACGATGCCGACGTCCCCGGCGTGCTCCTCCTTCAGGAAGGAGAGCAGCTGCTTCTTCGGGTCGGCCTTCGGCACGATCCGGTACTGGATGTTGGGCCGGTCGAAGCTGGCGATGAAGTGCTTCGCGTCGGGCATGCCCAGACGCTGGGTGATCTCCTGGTGCGTGGCGTTCGTCGCCGTGGCCGTCAGGGCGATCCGGGGCACGTCGGGCCAGCGCTCGCCGAGCACGGACAGGGCCAGATAGTCCGGCCGGAAGTCGTGGCCCCACTGGGCGACGCAGTGCGCCTCGTCGATGGCGAAGACGGAGATCTTTCCGCGGGCGAGCAGCTGGAGGGTGGAGTCCAGGCGGAGCCGCTCCGGCGCCAGGTACAGCAGGTCGAGCTCACCGGCGAGGAATTCCGCCTCCATGACCCGGCGCTCGTCGAAGTCCTGCGTGGAGTTGATGAACCCGGCACGCACACCGAGCGCCCGCAGCGCGTCGACCTGGTCCTGCATGAGCGCGATCAGCGGTGAGACGACAACGCCCGTACCAGGTCTGACCAGGGCCGGGATCTGGTAGCAGAGGGACTTTCCGCCACCGGTGGGCATGAGGACGACGGCGTCACCGCCCGCCACCACGTGGTCGACGACCGCTTCCTGTTCGCCGCGGAACGTCTCGTACCCGAACACCCGGTGCAGCGTCTGCTGCGCTTCGCTCTCGGCGCTCTCGGTCACATCCATGGTCCCGCCCGTCCCGCTCATCACTCTGTCCCCCGGGGTCCGTCCCGTTCTGTCCTGCGCCGTCCCCTGCCACGATAAGCGCCGCCGGTGACAACGCCCGCCACGGTGGGCAGACCACACTGCCCGCCGGTCCCGGAAAGCCGGTCGCCGGGGGTCCCTGGCCGTACTGCGCGACACCGCCCAGTCTCTACGCCACTCCGGCCTACTCACCGCCAACCGCATCATCG
>NZ_JBEZKL010000144.1:0-18341 GCF_040704695.1 Streptomyces sp. NPDC048411 | reverse complement strand
TCGACCCGGCGAAGGTCGCCACCTCGCGGGAGCAGTTCCCGGCGCTCAAGGACCGACGGCTGGGTCTCGTCCCGCCGTCGTGGACTGAGGCGCCGTAGCCCCACCGGCCGGGGGAAAGACCGTAGGGGCGGTCCGGGACACCGGACCGCCCCTACGGGCGTGTACGAGACCTGCCGCGGGACCGGGCGGGTGCCCGGGCCGCCCGCCATCGGGTCAGCAGAACTCCTCGACGTACAGCAGGGTGCGGCCTTCCCCGGAACGGAACTCGTATCCCTGGAAGGTGCCGAGGTCCGGCGAGTCCAGCCGGTCCTTGATGCGCGCCCACTCCGCCTGCCTGGCCTCGGGCGCGACGGGCCGCAGCACCTCCCCGGCGCCGTCCCCGACGATCATCTCGTCCGCGGATCCGACCAGGCGTTTGACCAGCCGCGGATCCAGCGGCCCGCGCTTCTTCGCCCACCGGCATCCCGAACCGTCCGTCAGCTCCCCCGAGGCGGAAGGCGAAAGGCCCGAACCGGACTCGTACATCCCGGCCGGCTCGACGTCCTGCGGTTCCTCGTCCCGTCCGGTGGCGTGCGGCTGCTTCTTCTTCGGCATGCCACCAGTCTCGCGGCCCCCACCAGAGCGAGCCAAACCAGCACCGGCGGCATCTCGTTCGCGGGCGGTGTGAAGGACTCCGGAGGCCGCGTCGGTAACGCGATCCTGTTCCCCGACAGCAACAACGGCCGTAAGATCCGCAGCCAAGCCTGACCACACCCACTCCCCACCACTGTGCTCCCATCGGCCACCGCACCGGCGGGAGCACAGTCGTTCGTCTGCATCCGGTCGGCGCAGCCGACAAAAGCAGACGTCACAAACATGTGCGGCATCCGAAAGCACCAGCTCAGCGCCACTTCGCACACAACCATGAACGGTAAAACGGACGAGGGGCACATGACCGCCGGGGACATCGGACGGCCCTGGGCGGCGATCCACGACAACAGTCGGATCCCCGTCGACTTCCGGCTGTACCTGACCGCGACGCCGAGGATTCTGGCTTCGCCCCGGCCGCAGCGCGGGAGGGGCGGCCGGGAGCTGATGATCGCTTCGATGGAGGAGGACTCGCTCACGTACGGTCCCAGGATTTTCGATCTTGGGTTGGCGGAGGCGGTGGAGCGGTCGATCCTTGCGGGGTTCGAGATCGACGTGCTGGAGATCCGTGACCCGGATCCGATCCTGGGGCTGTCGAAGGACGCGCTGCGCGGCCGGCGCACGGCCCTGCTCCAGGCCGCGCTCCTGGAGCACACGGCGCAGCAGAACCTGCACACCACCATGGTGTTCCATCAGCGGGTGGAGGAGGCGGCCGCGTTCGCCGAGCAGATGCCTCGCACCGCCGCCGAGCTGTACACCGCCGGGGCATCCGCCGAGGCGCTGGCCGGTGCGGAGGAGCTGCCCGCCTCCTCGATCGACGCCGAGCTGTACGGGCTGGAAGAAGGACGGCACGTGCCCCCGGACCGGGTGTGGGCGGACTGGCTGTGCGGCGACCATCCCATCGCGCACCGGCGTGCGGTGATCCACCGGTTCGCCAACGGCATCAACGCCCAGAACCGGCGGGTACACCGGGCGTTCCTGTCCTCGGTACGGGCCCTCGGGGTCGGCGTCGACATCACCGGACTGCGCGGCGTGGAAGCGGTATGCATCGTCGGCTCCCGCAGCTCCCAGGTCGACGTCGTCCAGAACATCGGACGCGCCCTGCGCCCCAACCCCGACGGCACGACCAAAACCGCACGGATCATCATTCCCGTCTTCCTCCAAGCCGGGGAGGACCCGAAGGACATGATCGCCTCCGCCAGCTACCAGCCCCTCGTCGACATCCTCCAAGCCCTGCGCTCCCACTCGGAACGCATGGTCGACCAACTCGCCTCCCGCGCCCTGACCCGCGGGAAAGAACGCCGGCGCATCCACATCCGCCCCGCCCCCGCGGCTGGGTCGGAGAACGAGGACGGCCAAGAGGCGAGCGATGAGGCGCAGCAGGAGGTCGACCGTGTCACCTCGGTCGTGGTCAACTTCGCCTCCCCCCCTCGTGGCCGAGCGCGCCCCACTTGCCGCCGATCGTGCCCCATACGGGGTGCGCGTCGCTGGCGGCGGACCAGTAGATGGTGCCGCCCGTGAACTCCTGTCGCTTGCCAACGCGGTCGGGGTTGTCCAGCTCGATGTCGGTCGGACAGCCGAGCGGTCCTGTCTCGCGGCCCAGCTCGGTGTACTTTGCGAGGATCGCTCCGCCGACCGGCTTGCCGCAGACGTCATCCGCGGCCGCCGGGGACGCTTGAACGGTAAGAGCGGCGAGGGAGGCAAGGGCGACGATCACGCCCTTGAGCAGGGTGGCCTTTCGCTGTAATGGTCGAGCCGACACTTCCACAAGCGGTTCCCCTCAGTAGTCGGTCATTGGTGATCAAACCGCACAAGCGGTGCGGTCCGGGGACAACGACGCCTGCGCGGGCCTACAGGGTGCGAGTGGGCGAAAGTAGCGGATCAGCTCGTCCTTGCCGATCGTCGGGAAGGAACGCAGGGCCTCCAACTCCTCATCGGAAAACACCCGCGCTGCCATCTGCCCGCCCCTCTCGCTACCGGATTCACTCGTTCAGCTCAACGAGCCACCGGCTCCACAGAAACGGGCCAGGTCAGGGACTACTCCGTTGTTTTCTCGGCGAGTACTACCGGGACCCCGACTTGCCCGAGGCACTGTTGCCTCGGACCACGATCAGGCGCGTGTCGCTGGTCCCCACGGTGCCGTGCGCGGCCTCAGTCACCGCGGCTCACCTGGATGCGGTTCTCGTGGAAGTGCTCCCAGTCCATGACCAGGCGGAAGCGGCGGTGGGCCTCCAGGTGCTCCGCGTCGGCCGGCTCCTCGCCGCGCTGGACACGGGCGTCGCCGGATTTCACGAGCTCCGCGAGAGCGAGCCTGACGTCGTCGACGTCCTGGCCCGTGGCTGCCGCAAGCCGGTCCAGGGAGGTGAGGGTCTCTGTCGGTTCACCCAGATCGTCGACCAGGTGGTCGATGAGGGTGTCGACGAGCGGGCCTGTGCGCATCGTCCAGCGGATCCCGTCGAGGTGCTCGGTGAGTTCGGGGCCCAGGGACAGCAGGTCGCCGGGCAGCGGCAGCACGGTTGGCATCGACCACCGGGTGCCGTCTGGCGTCTCTTCGCGGCGGGCCAGGCCCCACGTCAGGTAGAGCTCGGACAGGTCCCGCACGGTGGTGGGCACCGGGAAGCCGGCTGTCGTCAGCATGGTGCTGAACTGCTCCCAGCGGGCCGCCTCGCATGCCTCGCGGCCCTCCGGCGCGGCCTCGTAGTCCCATTCCTCATCGGGCCAGGAGAAGGTGAGGGGACCGTCGAGGTCGCCGCCGATCATGTCCCAGTGCCCGTCGAAGATCTCGTGCACCAGGTCGTCCAGTGAGCCGGTGAAACCGGGCTGGCACGCCGTCCCGATCAGCATGGTCAGCGGGAAGCCCTGACGGGGCAGGACGTGCTCCCAGCCCGACACCCACCAGTCGTTGTGCATCGCCATGTCCCGGCGCGGCCCGGGCACAGACGCCTTCTCAGTCATCCGCAGCTCTTCCTCGAAAACACCTCGATGCTCGCAGCGTACGCAGCGAGACGCGGCAGGTTCTCACGGACGTCCTACCCACGCCTGGTGGTCGGGGGCTACCCGCAGCTGCTCGCGGAGGCGGCCGCGCAGCACTCCGACGCGCGTGCGGCCCTCCAGGACCTGCAGTCCGCTGTCCACCGAGTCCAGGAGGCGCCGGTCGATGAGGAGCGGCGGGCGCAGCCACGTCCCGTGCTCTTCCCAGTGCCGGCCGATTTCCGGGGGCCGCACCTTGACCCAGTAGACCGGGTCGGCGGCGTAGCTCTCGATGCAGACGGCGTCGCTCTCGCCGGTCGGCATGGCGGGGAAGGCCGCGGCCGGAATCGTCTCCAGCTTCCAGGTGATGGCGCGCAGATCGACGTCTCCATAGTCGTCCACGAAGTGACCGTTGTCGCCGTGGTCGAAGAGGAAGTCCCTCAGGACGTCGTCCGGCCACTGCAGGGCGGCCAGTGCCGGGTCGGCGCGGAAGCGGTCGAAGCTGAGGCCGCCGTCCCGGCGGCGGGCCATCAGCGGGCCGAGGTCGTTGAGCTTCATGTCAGGCACCGCTCTCCAGCGCGTACAGCTCGTAGGGGACGGTTCCGGTCTCGGTGTCTCGGTCGGCCGTGCCGACGCGGGTGAACCCGGCTTTGGCCAGGACGCGGCCGGAGGCGGGGTTGTCGGGGTGGTGCATGGCCTCCAGCCGGTTGAGGCCGGCGGTGGTGAAGGCAACGGAAACGGCCTGGTGGGCGGCGTGGGTGGCGTAGCCGTTGCCCCAGCTGTCGTCCCGGAGGATGTAGCTGATGGTTCCCATGGTCGGGGTGCGGCGGCGCAGGGAGATCAGGCCGATCAGGTCGTCCTCGTGGAGGATGCCCCAGCTCCACTGCGCGCGGGGGGTTTCGGCGGCTCGGGCGAGGGCCGTGCGGATCTTGGCGTGGGCCTGGTCGAGGGTGAGGGGCTGGCCGGTGGTGTGCCGGATGGAGGCCCCGCTGTAGATGCGGGTGAGGGCGGGGGCGTCGTCGAGGGTCAGGGCGCGCAGGGTCACCATGCGGCGGTCAGCTCCTTCGCGGCGGGCCGGTCGGCGGGGTCGGGTGCCAGGCTCGCGGTGATGGCGTCCTCGAACTCGGGGAAGGGCCATGGACGGACGTCGCGCAGCGCGGTGGTGGTGCCCCGGGCGATGGCGGCGAGCTTCTCCAGCCGGTCGAGGTCGTCGTCGTAGGGGACGGGGCGCTGGCCGGTCCAGCACCAGAAGAGGGAGGCGCCCAGGCTCCAGATGTCGGCGTAGGGCTGTGCCTGGATGTGGGCGTCGGCGGGGGTGTCGAGGATCTGTGTGGCGAGCTCGGGGGCGGTGGTGTGGGTGAGGGCTCCCCGGTAGGGGACGCGGCGGCCGTCGCCGGGGCCGCAGGCGAGGGCGTAGTCGATGACGGCGGCGTGACGGTCGTGGGTGACCAGGGTGTTGGTGGGCTGGACGTCGGCGTGGGCCCACCCGGCGGCGTGCATGAGCGCGAGGTGCTCCGTCCAGGTGCGGGCGATTCCCGCGAGCCAAGGGCGAACCGAGCCGCGGTCCCCTTCCGGGCCGCGGGCGAGGGCGAGAGCCCGCCACAGCGGCGCCCCGTCGATCCAGTTGACGGCCAGCCACCGGCCGCCGTCCCATGTCCCGGCGCTCACCCGGTAGTCGGGACTGAGGGCGCCGGCGGCGGTGAGGCGAAGGAGGTGGTCGTCCTCCTGGACCATCTCGGCGGCCTTGTCGCGGGCGTCGTCGCCGTCGGGGTTGTTGGTCTTCAGCGCGACGGCGCGCTTGGGGCCCTGGAGTTTCCAGGCCCGGGAGCCGCGCCGGTCGCTCAGGAGCTGGATGGCGGTGGGCTCGCCGGTGTGTCCGGTGAGGAGGGTGACGGCTTCGCAGGGGGGAGCAGGTGCCTGGCCCATGTGCGGATCTCCGTCCACTCGGTGGGGATGTGCTCGAACACGTCGCGGCCGTCGTCGTCGGCCGCGGCGAGCGCGGCGGCCAGGTCGGGGGTCGCGCTCAGGAAGCGTGGGTCGCGGCGACGGACGGCGGCCGGAGGAACGAGGCGGAGGCGGCCGGGATCCGGTGGCCGGCCGCGGTGACTTCGTCTTCTCCCGCGTAGAACTTGCCGAACATCACCCCGACCGGGCCGTAGAGGTTCTTCAGCACCCAGTGCGGCCAGGCCATCAGGTCACGGTGCCGGGCGCCGGGTACGTCGCCCAGCAGGACGATGTTCTCGCACCGCAGGAGGCCGTGCGGCCGGTTCAGCAAGGGTCGCAGCCACTCCGCGGCCTGGGCGCCCGCGTAGAAGAGCTCCGCCTGGACGGCTTCGGCGTCGCCGTCGGCGCGGTAGACCGTCCAGGCCGTCAGACCCCGCTGGAGGGAAGGGGCCAGGTAGGGGCAGTGGGCGGTCATCTGCCGCGCGTAGTCGCCGATGTCCACCGAGGTCGGCCGGGTGGTGCTGGCCTCAACGAGGCGCAGCGCCCCGGCAGTGGGCCGGGGCGCAGCGCTGGTGCGGCCGGTGGTCACCGGCGGGCGGTCTCCGGCTGGTCCGGGGCGACGTCGTCGCCGTCGCCGCCGGCGGGACCGCCGTCCCACTCGGCTACCACGGTGCCGGTCTCGCGGTAGCGGGCGACGGCGGCCTGGTCGACGGTGCCGTCGGCGTCGGTGAACCAGATCTCCGGCAGCGGCCCGTACGCCTCCTCGTAGCCAGCGACCCAGGCGATCGGGCCGTGGCCGTTGTTCGCGACGCGCCGGATCGGCTGCCCGGCGGTCTCCAGGCAGAGGACGTCGTACTCGGGGGTGCCGAGCAGGAGCGGGTGCGCCAAAAAAGGGCGGCGAAGCAGGACGGAACGGGCATGGTGCCGGAGACGGGGCTGAGCGGGAAGAGCGCCGCCGCGTCCGTCGGAGGCGAGGACTCCGCCTGAAGCAAGCCCTGCTTGGCAGGTCCCGCGGCGGGCTGACCGGCAAGATTCACCTCTCTGCCGACCGGAAGCGGCGGCCTCTCTCGTTCGTCCTGACCGCTGGGCAGGCCGCGGACAGCCCGCAGTTCGTCCCCGTCCTGAACAAGATCCGCGTCCGTCTGCCGGTCGGCCGGCCCCGCACCCGGCCGGGCGCAGTTGCCGCGGACAAGGCCTACTCGTCTCGCGCCAACCGCGCCTACCGCGCCTACCTGCGGAAACGCCATATCAAGGCGGTCATCCCGGAAAAGAAGGACCAGGCCGCCAACCGAAAGAAGAAGGGCCGCCGGGGCGGTCGGCCGCGCAACTCCGTCGAACGCCTGATCAACCGGCTGAAGGACTGGCGCGGCATCGCCACGCGCTTCGACAAGACGCCCGAGAGCTACCTCGCCGGCCTCGAACTCCGTGCCTCGATGATCTGGCTCGAAGATCTCCTGCGAGCAGCCGATTGATCGCGACATCACACGGACCCTAGCTCGCTCAGTCACAACCTGTGACTGAGCGTTGCAGTCGGCCAGTTGAGCGTGCGGGCGGGCAGGTTGGCGCGAGCCCGCGCCGACCGGCAGATTTCCGGTGTTCTCGCGGCCGGTTCAACCGCATTGCGGTGAGGTGGTCGGTCTTGCCCCGCCGCAGCCGCCAGCGCGGGCAGGGCTACTTTCTACCCGTCGTCTTTGTCTCGGCCGTCTTCGAAGACGAAGAGTGGCTTGGTGCCATGTGCGGGTGTTTCAGCGAGCGAGATGGCTTCAGTGAAGCGCTCGAGCGGGAACGGCTGGCCTTGGGGGATACTCAGCACTTCATCAGCGACGAGACTGCGAACCGTGGACAGCGCGCGCAGCGCATCATCAGGCGAGGCCGTGCCGAACCAGCGGTTCAGCCAGAAACCACGGACTGCTTTGGTCTCGTAGATGACCGAGCGCGCCTGCAGCGGGATCGTCAGCGCTGCCGGGTCGGTCTGCCGATGGGTAGAGAGCGCGCCGTAGACCACGACCTCTCCTCCCGGAGCCAATGCCTGGGACACCTGGGCACCCACGGGTCCTGCAACACAGTCGATGGCTTTGCGCACGCCGGCCGGTCCTGCCACCTCCGCCACACGCTGCAACAGGTCCTCGTCCTCGGTACAAATGACCTCGTCACCACCAAGCGCTTTGATCTCCTCAACGGCAGCGCGCCGCCGCACGACATTGATCGTGCGAATACCGAGATGCCTGGACAGCTGAATGACGAGCCGGCCGACGGTGGAACCCGCGGCTGTCTGCAACAGCCATTCACCCGGCTGTACGTCGAGTTCGCGGGTCACGAGGAGCAGCGCCGTCAACGGGTTGACGGCGAGTTGACAGGCGCTGGAGTCGCTCAGATGGCCGGGGACCGGCAGGAGCCTTTGGGTATCGGCAACAAGGTATTCCTGCCAAGTGCCTGCCACATGGGGCCCGGGTACCGCCGGGACTGCGGAGACCACCACGCGCTCGCCGGTCTCTAGTCCCTCGGTATCCGGGCCCAGGGACTCGATGCGGCCCACGCATTCCATGTGACCCCCGACAGTGGGAAAGTCGGGGGCGAAACCGTAGCGGCCACGCAGCACGTGCAGGTCGCTGGCGTGAATCGGAGTCGCCTTCACACGGATCAACGCCTGACCGACTTTTGGCGTGGGAACAGGCCGGGATTCCAGCCGCAGGACATCCGCGGGTTCGCCGACCTTTTCGGCTACGAGCGCGCGCATGGATCGAGGCATAAGTGACCTTTCCTCTCTCAGTGCCCGACGAACTCGGCCGGGCGTTCCCGACAGGAACGGTGCTGGTGCCGGTATCTCAGTCGGCGTCCCAGGCTCTGGACCCGCTCCTTCCCATTGAAACCGGCCCCGCCCCTCTGGGCAGTTACCGACTCGCTCGGCATGATCATGTAAGCACTGGGGTCGTGCGACCTACTGAGGCCCGTGATCAGGACCGTTCGTGCAGCGCGCCGCTCTGAGTGCAGGTTATGAATCTGTCCCTTCGGGATCGCCATGAGTCTGCTGCGACGCCGGAGGAACCGTCGCGACGATGGTAGGACGGCTCCCTCCCGCCTGCGGAGCTGCCTTCGTCGGAACGCCCGAGTACATCGGTGATTTCCCTCAATCGGGTTGTGTCCAGAGGGGGTTGGGCGACCGCGTCGGCGGCCTCCTTCCAGTGTGACGTACTGGACGCGGCCACGAGGACGTCCGTCACTCCTGGGCAGGACGAGGTGGCCAGGATGCACGCCTGTGCGGGTGTCAGGCCCGGCTGTATGAGGTCGGCGAGTTCTTGGTCGACGATGCTGGACAGTTCGCCGCCGTGCAGCGGCGCGGAGGCCATCACCCGCAGTCCCCTCGACGCGGCCAGCACGTGACCATCTGGTCGGCGATGGTGTGAAGCGTTTCGCGTGGCACACCCGAAGCGGCCTGGACGGCGAGTCCTTGGACGACCGTGACCAGGAGCCGCGCGAGGGCCGAGAGGTCGGAGCCGGGAGGCAGACCGTCGGCGCCGGAGAAGGACCGCAGCCGGTCGGCCAGGGACTTCACCCCGTCCTCCCGAAGCCTGGTCAGGTATTCCCGCACCGAGGCCGAGCGAGGGTTGACGGCGAGCGCGCCCTGCACGATCAGGCAGCCGTGCGGGGTGCGGTCGCCGGTGACCGCCTCCACGGCGGAGTGCAGGAAAGTGCGCGCCAGTGCCTCGGCCGTCGGCTGGTCGAGGGCGGCCTGCATGTAGGCCCCGGGACCGGCCATATAGCGTTCGACGACTGTGCGGAAGAGGGTCTCCTTGTCGCCGAACGCCGCGTAGATGCTGGGGGCGCTCATCCCCATGGCCGCGGTGAGGTGGGACATGGCGGTGCCCTCGTAGCCCTGGGTCCAGAAGGTCAGCATGGCCGCGTTCAGCGCCAGCTCGGGATCGTAGCTGCGAGGTCGACCACCCGGCATGAACCTCTCCTGCCCTTCTCTCGCCCGCTGGCGCCTCGGCCGCCCGTTCGAAGCTGGGCCCTCCCGCAGCCTACCGAGGCGCAGTGTTGACACGTCGTCATGGGCTCGGAATAGTTTATTAACGATCGTTAGGATACTGCTGCTCGGTAGTGAGGAGAGCCATGAGTCTGATCGATCCCTACGCGACGGACCCCCGGTACACGAAGAGAAGCGCGATCTACGTTCCCTCCGGGCAGGGGGAGACCGCCTGGGTGTTCGCCGACACTTACACCCTCAAGGTCGGCGGACAGGAGACCAATGGGGCGCTGACGTTCCTGGAGGCGACGGTGCCGCCCGAAGGGGGACCCGCACCGCACGTCCACAACGATCACGACGAGGCGTTCTACGTGATCTCCGGGGAGTTGGAGTTCCTCAACGGCGACGAAACCGTGACCGCCGGAGCGGGCGGATTCTTCTTCGTCCCGCGGGGTACTCGGCACCGCTTCCGCAACCGCGGTTACCACGCTGCCAAGATGATCTTCTTCTTCACTCCGGGCGGCATGGAGGAACTGCTCCTCGCCGACGCCACACCGGCCGAGCCGGGGGTGGCGCCGCCCATCCGGGAGCTCAGCATCGGGGAGCCCCCGACGGAGCTGATGGAGCGTTACGCCACGGAGATCCTCCCCGACCCCAGCTAGAACCTCCGCGGTGACGGAGCCGCCCGCGCGACGCGATCCCGCACGGCCTGGGCGGCCGGGCTCCATCGGTGCCGCCCAGGCGGACACTTCTCCTTTGCACACCCGACGGCCGGTACATTCCCGCAGGAGAGCACACATGCCCACCGAACCCGAACCATCCGAATCTTTCGAGCATGGCTTCGCCCATGTCAACGGAGTCCGTCTGCACTATGTGAGCAGCGGTTCGGGCGAACCGCTCGTACTGCTCCCAGGCTGGCCCCGCACCTGGTGGCAATACCGCACGATGATCCCCCTGCTCGCGCAGCACTTTCGGGTGATCGTCTGTGAATACCGGGGAATGGGCGAGTCCCAAAAGCCCGAATCGGGGTACGACAAGGCCACCATGGCACGCGACGTCCACGAACTCGTCCGGCACCTGGGCTATGAACGGGTCAACGTCGCGGGCGAGGACGTCGGATCCTGGATCGCCTACTTCTTCGCCGCCCAATTCCCCGAGAGCACCGCAAGACTGGCGATGTGGGAGCCGGGGGCACCGACGAGCAAACTGGGGGACCTTCCCGCCCTGCCCGCGCCGAATGGGTTGAACGCGTGGCACCTGGGCTTCAACCAGCTCGACGAGCTTCCCGAGCGACTGCTCGCGGGCCGCTACCGGACCCTCGTCGACTGGTCCGCCGATCAGCTCACCGTCGCCCCCGAGGCCATCGACGAGAAGAGCCGGGAGATCTACACCCGAGCCTACGACTCCGTCGACGCGATCCGTGCGGTGGCCGGCTGGTACCGGACACTCCGCGAAGACCTGCGAGTCGCGGCCGACTTCCCCAAGCTGGCCATGCCGGTCCTGGTGCCCGGCGGCCGCTACCTCGGACTCTCCCGCGCCTCGAACGAAGACCTGGCGACCGACATCCGGTTCGTCGAGATCCCCGACGCCGGCCACTTCCTCTCGGAGGAAAAGCCAGAGCTGCTGAGCCGCGAACTGATCAGCTTCTTCAAGGCCCGAGCAGACGCGGCGCCACCAGTCCCCCCGTCCCCCATCAGCCCGGAGCGCCACGGAGGCGCATGAGTGATGGCTGGGGAGGATGTTGTCCCGGTCGCTGTCGTTGCTGGCCAGGTACAGGGCGAAGCCCCAGGTGTGCAGGACGCCGGTGAAGCGCAGGCGGCACGACGTGGGCGTCGCGGACCCGGGTGGCGAGCACCCGCCGCGGAGCGCCGTTCAGTCCGAGGGTCGCCGACGCGGCGGTCTTCCCGTCCGTCCTGTCGGCGAATACCGTCACCACGGTGTACGTCGTGCTCGCATGCACCACGGACCTATCGCATACCCGCCACTGAAGGCACCGTTCCGAGAGGAAGCCGGCATGAGTGTGCTGTGCACCAGGTTCACCGAGAGGTTCGCCGTCCCGTACCCGTTCGTCTGCGCCGGGATGGCCTTCGCGGGTGGTACCGCAGAACTGGCGGTCGCCGTCTCCCGAGCGGGTGGTGTCGGCGCGGTGGGTGCCGGGCTGCTGCCCCCGGACCGGCTCCGGCAGGCGATCCAGGAGATCCGGAGGAGGGCGGGAGAAGCTCCGTTTCACATCAACCTGATCACGTATTTCGACAACACCGACCTCGTGCGCGTCTGCGTCGAGGAGCAGGTGCCGATCGTCTCCTTCCACTGGGGCCATCCGCCAGCCGGCCAGCTCCAGCAGTTGCGCGAGGCCGGGATCTCGGTGTGGGAGCAGGTCGGCTCCGCCGACGCGGCCGAGCGTGCCGTCGACGACGGCGTGGAGGTCGTCGTCGCCCAGGGCTGGGAGGCCGGCGGGCACAACTACGGCGGTCTGCCGACCATGGTCGGTGTGCCCGCCGTCGTGGACGCCGTGGGAGACCGGGCCCTGGTCCTCGCCGCGGGCGGAATCACCGACGGGCGTCAGGTCGCCGCGGCCCTGTGCCTGGGCGCCGACGGTGTGTGGGTGGGTACCCGCCTGGTCGCCTCGCGCGAAGCGCAGGTCCATCCCGAGCACCACCGCCGCCTGGTTGCGGCGCTGGGCGAGGACACCGTACGCACCGGGATCTTCGGCCCTGAGTGGCCGGAGTTCAATCCGATGCGGGTGCAGCGCGACCGGGTGGTGTCCGAGTGGAACGACCGGCTGGCCGAGGTGCCGACCGTCCGTGGCGGACTCGAACAGGTCGGTACCACAGTCTTCCAGGGAGAAGAGACCGTGCTGCGGAAGTTCAACGTGCTACCGCCCGTGCCCGCCACCGAAGCCGACTGGGAGGAGATGCCCTGGCTGATGGGGCAGGGCGTCGGCCTCGTGCACGACATCCGGCCCGCCGGGGACATCGTCCGTGACGTGATGGACCAGGCCGAACGTGTCCTGACCCGGTGGCAGCGCTGAGGTGGACGGCCGCACGGCGACGGGCCGGGTCGTGACGCCCTCCTGCCCTTCCCCGCCGGTCACCGGCTTCCCGTACGAACGGCCGGCCGTCCGGGCCGACCGAAGCGCCCGTCTCCTGGTCGACGGCGGACAGAGCGCCGGCCATTGACCCCGTCTTGACCAGATCACGAAGCGTCGGCATCTCACGTCGGTGGCGCTCGGTTCCCTGGTGTCCTGCTGAACGGATCGGAGAAGCCCTTGACCACTTCCGCTTTTGAGTTCTCACCGTCCCAGTTCCTCAAAGACGTCAAGTTCACGGCGGACCTCCTCGACGCCGACTTCTCGGATCCTGTGACACAGCGGGTCCTGGACCTGTATGCGCGAAGCTTTCGGGAGGGGGGCGGTGCTGTGGCGAACCACGGACAAGCCCCGTGGGGCGCTCAACTACCGCTTCTACGAGAGGAAGCAGACGGATACCGTCGGAACGGCCGTCCGTGGCGGGCTGCTGCGGGCGAACTGTGCGACTTCGATACCGCGCTGGGGCTCGTTAAGACATGGGTATATCTGGGTGGTCTGCGCCCGGTGGAGGAAGTACTCGGCGTTCGGGGCGTTCCTTGGTCCATCCGGCGGCACGAGCGCCGCTTCCGCGAGTTGGGGCTGGTTTCCGTCCGGCATGTCGCGGTGGATTACCAGCACGACACGGCCACTCTGTACTTCCGTACAGGCAGCGGCATCACACCAGAAGAGTGCGAGCGTCTCCTCTCCCTGACGGAAAGCGGCCCGCCGGACACGACCGTGTTCGACGACATGGCCAACTTCACGGTGCCGGACGGCTACACCTTCTCCGTGACGATGTGGATCGGCACCGGCGATGTGGAACGCGTCGTCTTCTACGCGCTACGCCTTCCCGCCGGACGGTTCCCCCGGGTCGGCGAGAGGCTGGCCGCCTTCTTCGCGTCGGCCCCGTCCCACGACGACGACGAAATGAACGCCGTGGCCTGGTCGTTCGGCAAGGAGAACAACTATCTGAAGGCGGAACGCAGTTACTGTGGGCGCCTTGTGTCCCTTATGAGGGAATGGAACAGCCCCATGACCGACCTGCCCAGAAAACCGTGAGCACGGACAATGCTCCCGCGGAAATCCCCCCGGCTTCTCGGCCCGAGAGCCAGCGTGGCGTCCAGGGCGGGCCGTTGTACGAGGCCGGCGTCCTCGGCCACGGGAGACATGGAGAGCGTGAACGACTCCGCCTGCTCGAACAGCTGAGCGATCCCACCACCATCGGCATTTTCGAGGGATTGGGGGTCGAGCCGGATTGGCGCTGTGCCGAAGTCGGAGCGGGCAGCGGCTCCATCGCCCGATGGCTGGCGTCGCGCTGCCCGCAGGGACACGTGGTTGCCACGGATCTGGATCTCGGGCTTCTCCAGGAGATACCCCCGCGCGCCAATCTCTTCATACTCCGGCACGACGTGGTCGAGGAGGACTTCCCGGCCGGATCCCTGAATCTCGTCCACGCTCGGGCCGTGCTGACCCATCTCCCGGCCCCGGAAAGAGTCTTGGGCCGGATGACATCATGGCTCGCGCCCGGAGGGTGGGCGGTGATCGAGGACCCGACCTATCTGCCGCCCGAAGCCTCGGCCTACCCCGAATTCGCCTTGCTGCTGCGGGGGTGCGAGAGGCTCCTGGAACTGACTCAGGGCACGGACAGCTCATGGGCCAAGCGCACACCCGCCGCGATGGCAGCCTCGGGGCTGACCAACATCCGGATGTCGATCAGGACCTCGGTGTGCGGGAACGGCGACAAGGAGGACGACTACTGGCGCCTCTGCTTCGAACGGGCCGCTCCAGCACTCATGGAAACCGGACTGATGACCGTGGAGGAGATCGAGCGAGGCATCGAACACCTGGACCGACCCGACTTCAACGACGTGGCCTGGATGGTCGTCTCCTGCTGGGGCCAACTCCCGCACCCACACTGACGACAGTGCCCCTCACCCTACCGACGGAGCCCGGGGCGGGGACTGTGCGGCGGCCGGTCGGCGGCTGCCCGTTTACCGCCTCGGCCGCGGGGACGCCGGACGGGCCGGGCGTCAGCCGGGTCCGTCTCCGGCGGTCGCGACGCGTCGGAACGTTGCGGTGAGTTCAGTCAGGTCCTGGCCGCTGGAGTGGTCGACGAGGCGTCGTCGCACGCTGACCAGGAACGCCGGCCATGCCTGTTCGAGGCGGACGAGGCTGGCTTCCGTCAGAACGGCGTTCCAACCTCGCCCGTCCTGGGCGCACTTGGCACGCTCGACCCAGCCCTGCTCCAGTCGGGTGACGACACGAGTCATCCCGCTCAGGGAAAGGTTGCAGGCCGCGGCCAGCTCGTGCATCCGCATCGACCCCTCCGGCGCCTCGGACAGGTGCATCAGGGGGTGTATTCGGAGAGCGGCAGCCCGGCCTCCCGCACGATGTCGGCGTCGACTGCGTGAGGGAGTGCCAGCATGACGCGGCTCAGCTCTCGGGTTGGCGCTGTCACGTTGGCTGAGCGGGTGGGATGATCTTCTGGTTGACCATGCGGGAGGGGTTGTCCGTGGACAGCGCGTCGCCGTCGTACAAGGGGCACCGGTACCCGGTGGAGATTATCGCCCTGAAGCTCCCCCCGCAGCCTAAACACCCGCTGTCCAGGCCCCGGGGGGAACTTCAAAGCGGTGAAGGCCAGCAGTTCGTGCTGGGCCGCGTCGAGATGCTCAGCAGCCTTGGGGAACTTGGCCTCCAAGGCGTCCAGGACGTGCCGCATCTGGGCCTGGACGGCATCGGTAACGGGCTGTTCGACGACCGTCCGCAGCAGGGTCGCCACCCACGGCTGAGCCCGTTTCGGCACCTGATTGAGCAGGTTGCGGGCGTAATGGGTGCGGCAGCGCTGCCAGGAAGCACCGGGCAGCACGGCGCCGATCGCGTCGACCAGGCCGGCATGGGCGTCGGAGACGACCAGCTGGACGCCGGACAGGCCGCGGGCGATCAGTGAGCGCAGGAAAGCCAGCCAGCCGGCACCGGCCTCGCAGGTGGCGACGTCCAGGCCGAGGATCTCGCGGTGGCCGTCCGCGTTGACGCCGACCGCGATCAGCGCGTGGACGTTGATGATCCGGCCGCCCTCGCGGACCTTCTGGGTCAGCGCGTCCACCCAGACGAACGCATACGGGCCTGCGTCCAGGGGCCGGTTACGGAACGCGGCGACCTGCTCGTCCAGATTCCGGGCCATCGCGCTGACCTGGGACTTCGACAACTAGGTGACGCCGAGGGACTCCGCGAGTTTCTCGACCCGGCGGGTGGAGACGCCGAGCAGGTAGGCGGTGGCGACCACGCTGATCAGGGCCTGTTCGGCCCGACGGCGCCGTTCCAGGAGCCAGTGCGGGAAGTAACTCCCGGACCTGAGCTTGGGGATGGCCAGTTCGACGGTGCCGGCGCGGGTGTCCCACTCGCGTGGGCGGTAGCCGTTGCGGTGGTTGACGCGCTCATCGCTGACCTGCCCGTATTCGGCGTTGTAGAGGGCGTCCGCCTCGGCGGACGTGAGCGCGTCGGCGAACGTCTTGATCAGTCCTGGTCGGGCACGAGTACCGCGCGACCGACCAGCCGTCCCTGCTCGAAGTCCTCGTACGCCTGCTGAGCCGCGCTGAGCGGATAGCGATCCACCAGGATCTTGAGCCGGCCCAGCGCCGCCAGGCCGATGACCTCTTGCAGGGCGATGCTGCCGCCGTTCAGGCTGGTCGCCAGCTGGGCGCCCGGCGGCACCTTGTAGAAGTCGAAGGGAACCGAGCCGCCGGCGGCCCCGACCATGGTGAGGCTGCCCCGCCAGGAGAGCGCGGCAGGACGCCGCCGAACAATCATTAGCCTCAACCCCCGGCCATGGGCCGGGGGTTGAGGCATTTCTGCGTTCAGTGTCGCTTGTACTTCTTCAGGAACTTCCACACCACGTCGGTCGCGTTGAGTGCGTAGTCGGCATCGTCCGGCCATTCATGGCCCATGCCCTCGATGACGTAGCTGTGCACCCGACTTCCGTCCGCGCACCTCGACATGATGGCCGTGTATTCGCCCGGCTTGTTCACCCGGTCGGTGGTCACACAGCCCAGCCGTTCCCGCCACGTCGCGATGCCGGCCTGGAAGTAGGGGCTCCACAGATCCTCGGAGCCGACGATCGTGATGACCGGGACCGGCCTGGACGGCACATACCCCGGGTCCTCCGTGAGCGGGCCCGTGTAGCCGCCGCTGACCGGGGCAACGGCGGCGAAGACGCCGGAGCGTTCCACGGCCAGGCGGAACGACATGTCCGCGCCGTTCGAGAAGCCCGTGGCGTAGACCCGGGAGGGGTTGGCGTCCCAGCCGTCGACCAGGCGGCCCACCATCGCGGTGATGAAGCCGACGTCGTCCTCGCTGCCGCAGCAGACCAGGGCGTTGTATCCGCCGTCGAGGCCCTGTGGGTAGGCCACAAGGAAGTTGTGGCTGTCCGCGCGCTTGCTGAAGCCTGTGTAGGCCTCAATGCCCTCCGCGGTGCCCGGGGACCAGTGCATCACCACGACGAGGGGGAGTTTCTTGCCGGGGGTGTAGCCCGGCGGTGTGTGGAGTTTGAAGGTCCGGTCCTTGCCCTGCCAGGTGAGGGAGAGGTTGTGTTCTCCCCCGGTCGCCGCGGGCGCGGTGGCAGCCGCCGCCGGGCCGGCGGCCAGGCCGAGCGCGATGAGCGCCACGCTGATGGCGAGGGCTGACCAGCGCCGTATATGGGGGCGTTGTCGCCTTGTGTTGGTCATGAAGGGAAGGGTGCGGGCGGAAGAGGGACGAGTCCAGACCTTGGGCGGTCACAACCCCGCAGCCCGGCCGACCCAGAGCGGCGAGGACGGCGGGCACATCCGCGGTCCAGACGGCCGGGTCGACGTCGACCAGGCGGTGCGGCACGATGGCGTAACCGTTGGCGCCGGCATCCTCAGCGGCGGCCAGTGCAGGTGTGTGGCCAGGCCAGCCGCCCGCGTCCTCCCCTCGCACGTACGGTGGGCAGTCGACGCGGGGTTCCCCTAGCCGCATGCACCTGCGACCATCTTGTCTCGTTCGCATGCGTATTGGGGGTGTTGCGTGACATCAGTGCAGAGCAACGACCAGCGGCTGCTCGACCGCATCCTGGATGATCAGCACCGCCGGCTGGCCCCGAATCAGGGGCGGGATGATTTTTTCACTTTCTTCGCCGCTGACAAGGCGTTGCAGGACTGGGATCTCGACAACGACGAGATCACAGACGGCATCGTGGACGGTGCGCACGACTGCGGTATCGACGGCATCTGGTCCTTCGTCGACGGCCGTTACGTCACCGCCGATGCTCACCAGTACCTGGCCTGGCGCTGTCACGTTGTTGAGCGAGAGGTGTCCTGAGGGTGTGTAGGGGTGTGGTGGAGCCGGGTTCCGTCGCTGTGGTCAGGGTGTGGTGGGCAGGCCGACGGTGGCGGTGATCTGCTCCCAGATCGCGAAGCGGATGGTCATCTCGGCTCGGTAGTCGGGTGCGGTCATGAAGTGGCGGCGGGGCCGGAAGTGGGGTGAGATGCCGCTGAACGCGGACAGGAATCGTTGTGCCCCGTCGGCGGAGCGGAAGCCTTTCATCGCGCGTTCGCGCTGGCGGGTGGGCTGGTGGCTGTTCTCGGCCCGGTTGTTCAGGCCTTTGTGGGAGCGGTGCTCGACGGAGGGCATGACCTCGCGGTGGGCGGCGCCGTAGGAACGGAGCTTGTCCGTGACGATCACCCTGGGCACCGCACCGGTTCTTTTGAGAAGACGTCGGAAGAAGCGCCGGGCCGCGGCCTTGTCCCGGCGGGA
>NZ_JBEZKL010000143.1:0-18377 GCF_040704695.1 Streptomyces sp. NPDC048411 | reverse complement strand
CGCGGTCGAGGAGGTAGATGCGGGCGGGGACGTGGCGGACGTGGCGGTCGAGCGGTTCGTGCAGTGGATCACGGACCCGCACCAGCGTGAGGCCGCTCCCCCGCCCCTTCCGCGCTCCTACTCGCTGAGCGACATCTGCTCGGGGGTCAGGGGGATCTCCGCGGTCAGTGCGTTCTGCGGGGTCAAGGGGGTCGCCGTCGCCGCAGTCGCCGGAGTCGCCGGATCCGGAACGGTCGCCTCGATCGGCGTCTCCCCCGTGGGCAGGAGATCGAGCACCGCTTGGCGGTGCGCCTCGCTCGTCGCGTCGTCGTACGGATCAGGTGTGGCCGGAACCTGGAGCCGCAGCACCGGACCGGTACCGAGCCGCACGTACCCCCGGCCGGGCGGGACGTCCGGGGTCGGTGTGGTGTGCGGCTCCAGGCCGAGCACCGTCTCGATCTGCTCGCGGGAGCTGTGGCCGAGCACGACGCGGGCCCTGGTGTGGGTCCGTACCGTCTCGCTGAGCATGTCCAGGCTGTCGAACTGGTCGGCCAGCACCACGGTGACATTGGCCGCGCGGCCGTGCCGCAGCGGCACCTGCAGCAGCTCCTGCGGGTCGGGTCGGCCGTCGGCGGCCGCCAGATGGCCGAGGACGCTGGGCCGGTCCAGCAGGATCCAGAGCGGGCGCCTGGTGTCCTCGGGCGCGGAGTGACCCGCCTGCCGGGCCCGGTTGGCGGCGATCAGCCGCCGCTCCGTCTCGTGGGCCGCCCACTCCAGGCTGGCCAGTGCACCGGCCAGCCCGCACTCGATGGCCAGCACTCCGGTGCGCCCGGTCAGGCAGGCGTACTCGCCGGTTCCGCTGCCTTCGATGATGAGGATGTCGCCGTGCTGGAGCGCCTGGACGGCGATGGAGCGCATCAGGGTGGTGATGCCACTGCCGGGCTGTCCGGCGATCAGCAGGTGCGGCTCGGTGGAGCGGGCGCCGGTCCGCCAGACGACCGGGGGAGCGTCCCGGGTCGTGTCCCCGTCGGTCACCGGCACGGTGCGCTGCACCGCGTCGTTGTCGGTGAACCCCAGCACCGTCTCGCCGGGCGCGGTGACGAAGCGCTGTGCGGCGATCGAGGTGGGCAGTGCGTCGAGCACGCTCATGACGAGCTGGTTGCCCTCCTCGTCCCAGGCGAAGTGGTACTCGCGGCCACGGCCCGACTTGGCGTGCAGCAGCTGTTCGATCCGGGCCCGGGAGGCGGTCTCGCCGTCGGTGAAGTACGCGGGGTACGAGACGTGGAGGCGGGTGACCCGTCCGTCGCCGTCGAACTCGTAGCCGCTGAACGCCTTGGCCCAGTCGCCACCGTGGGCGAACAGCGGACTGGGATCCTCGGCGACGGAGAAGTGCGGCACGAGCGCCTCGTACAGCGCCTGCAGGCGCGCCGTCTCGGCCTTGCCGGGACCGGTCTTCGCGGGCGTGCGTTCCCGCCCTTTCCATGCGGCGGCGCCCATCACCGTGACCAGGGCGAGCAGAGGCCCGTACGGGATGAGCACCACCACGAGTACGCAGGCCGCGATGAGGAACAGGATGGGATTACGCCGCTCCTTGGGCGTCGCGGCCCACTTCTGCCGTCCCGCACCCGCCAGCAGCCGCAGACCACGAACGACCCTGATCAGCGGATGGAGGACGTCGGTGGCGTTGCCGGCGGCCGTGCGCGCGAACTCGCGACTGCGAGTGATCGAAGCGCTGCCGCTGCTCAGAATGCGGGGAAGGGGTCGCCGGGCCACGTCGGTTCTCCTGAAGGGGTGGGAGCGGTCGCGCCGGGTCAGAACTTGATCCCGCCCAGGAGGCTGGCCAGGCTCGCGCCGCCCGCCGTGATGCTCGGTGCGATGGCGGTGCCTGCCAGATAGAAGCCGAACAGGGCGGTGACGAAGGCGTGCGAGCCCTTCAGACCGTCCTTCCTGAAGAACAGGAAGACGATGATGCCGAGGATGACGACGCCAGACATGGAAAGGTTCATGAGTGGTTCTCCTGTTTGGGGGACAGTCACCATGAGTCCTTCCAGGCTCACAAAAAGCATCTATAGGATAAAAGCTGCAATTGGGTGAAAACTCGGTTTTTTCACTGGACTGGCCGACAGGAGAGCGCGGTGCGGACGGAACTTCCGGTGCCGCGCACCGTTCCCGCCTCACGCGATGTGATCCTTTGCCGCGGCCGGGCGCGGCATGTGCGCTGCGGAGCAGTACCCTGTCGATTCACTCGTACGGCCCCCACGGCCGACAGCCCCTGGCCGACAGCAGTGAAACCCGTTGATGGAAGGCGGTCCGTCCGATGAGCGAAGCCCCCGACCCCGAGGTCGTCGAGCTGGCGACCAAGGTCTTCGACCTGGCGCGCCGCGGGGAGACCGAGGCGCTCGCCGCGTACGTGGACGCCGGTGTGCCCGCAAACCTCACCAACGACCGGGGCGACACGCTGCTCATGCTCGCCGCGTACCACGGGCACGCCCCCGCGGTCGCCGCCCTCGTGAGCCGGGGAGCCGACCCGGACCGGGCCAACGACCGCGGCCAGACGCCGCTCGCCGGGGCCGTCTTCAAGGGCGAGGCCGCGGTGATCGAGGCGCTCCTCGCCGCGGGCGCCGACCCGGACGCCGGTACACCGTCCGCAACGGACACCGCACGCATGTTCGGCAAGGCCGACCTGCTGGAACTCTTCGGCTCCCGCTGAACGGGTTCGCCGTAAATGTGGTCGCGGTGGCGAAATGGGTGGGTCATCATGACGTCGCGGGCCCGATTCGGGCCACCGACGAGAGGCAGAGGAAGATGGTCTACAGCAAGCAGAAGACGGCGGTCGGCCGATCATGTTGCTGCGCGGCGTAGTGCCCACCCGGCACTTGGAACTGCACAGTCCCGGTTGCGTCGACAGCTTGATGTGAGGCTTCTCCCATGTTCGATCCGTTCATAGCGCCGAGCGGCACCCTGCTCGGCCTGCTGCAGAGGGGCCGCGGCGACGGCACGCTCCACGCGCTTGCCGCACCGCGCCCCGAGGCCCTCGCGGCGCTCAACCACTGTGTCCTGAGCGACCCGCGTCACGACTGGCAGGTCGAGAACCGCTCCCTCTACTACGCACGCCTGTATCTCGACCTCGACGGCGGTATCGAGGAGATCGAGCGGCATCTCTGTGATCCCGACGACCACATCGACACCGACGACTCGCGGACCGGCCTGGCCCTCGCGGTTCTCGGCCACCTCGCCGCGTACGGACGCGGCGACGCCCTGGCCCTGCTGCGGCGGTACGCGGCGACGGGCGCCAACTGGGCGTGGGCCCTCGACGAGCTGGCCCTGCGTGACGACGACGCCGGGCTCCGTTCCCTCGCCGTGCCCGTCCTCGGCCGGTTCCCCGTCACCGAGGAGGGCGCCGCCGAACTCGCGGCCGCCGTACGGGACGCCTTCGAGCCCCGGCCCTGGCGGCTGTGGGCCGAAGACCCGCGTGAAGCGGTCGGCGCCCGGGTCAGGGCCGCCTCCGAACAGGGCTCGTTCGACCGCTGGCAGCGGCAGATGCGGCCCGGCGGCCCACGCCCCGGGTGGAGTGTCCAGGCCGTGTTCGACTGGGCCCAGCAGGGACTGGACCGCGGCAGTGTCCTGCACGTACCGGCCGCCCGCTGCCTCACCGCCGTCGCCGGTACCGAGGACCGGTCGTTGATCGTCGAGACCGCCCGCAGCGGCCCGGACGGCGCCCGCTGCGCGGCCCTGCACTACCTCTCCGAGGTCAGGGACCCCGCTGTCCTCGACCTGATCGAGGCCGCGGCGGTCAGCCCGTCGAGCACCGTCGCCGACGCGGCCGTCGCCGCTTTCGAGCGGATGTGCGGCGACGCGGCGGTGGACCGGGCCCGGCGCTGGGCCCGGCGGCCCGACGCGCTCGGCGCCTCTGCCGCCGGTGTGCTCGCCTGCCGGGGCGGAGCACAGGACGCCTCCTTCGTCCTCGACGCCCTGCGCGACGCCGTACGCGGTGAAGGACCGGACGCACCGCGCCTGTGGACCCTGGTCGACGGCACGGGCCGGCTGGGCATCGCCTGCGCCGCACCCGTCCTGCGCCATGTCTACCGGGAGACGTCCTCCTCCCATCTGCGCGGCCGGGCGGCCCGCGCGCTCGCCGCCACCGACCCCTCCTTCGCCACCGGCTTCGCCGTCGAATGCCTGTGGGACTGCGAGGAGTCCACCCGCGAGGTCGCCGCACTCCATGCGGAGACCGGCGACATCAGGGTCGCCGAACGGCTGCGCCGACTGGCCGCCGACCCGGCCGAGGAGGCCGAGGTGCAGACCGCGGTACGCAGCAGGATCGGGCCCGACGCCCCCGCTGTCTGACGCGCTCCACGCACAGCAGGACGCAGCGCTTCGGGGGAGCGCGGCGTACCCGCCCGCGAGCGTCCAACGCTCATGGGACGTTCCCCGGGGGGAAAGATCCAAGTCGGCCCAGTCACGTCCGGCGCGACGACAACACGGGTATGCGTGTCGTCATCGTCACCGAATCCTTCCCGCCCGATGTCAACGGCGTGGCCCACTGCACCCTGCAGACCGCGCGGCATCTCGCCGCGCGCGGCCACGAACCGCTCGTCATCGCCCCGGCCCCCGCCGGCGCGACGACCACGTCCCGCTCCTCCTCACCCCCGTGCCCCGGCACCTCGGGCGGCACCGACGTCTTCGCGTCGGCCGCGCCCTGCCCCGTGGTGCGCGTCCCGTCCCTGCCGCTGCCCGGCTACTCCCAGGTCCGGGTGGCGCTTCCCAGCCGTCGGCTGACCGCGGCCCTCATCGCCCACCGGGCCGAACTCGTCCATCTCGCCGGACCGTTCGTGCTCGGCGTCCGTGGCATGGCTGCCGCCGTCCGGGGGACCTGCGGCGCTGCTCCCCCGGCCGCCGCAGCACGGTCCTGCGCGCCCGCCATGCGGACGGCCGGTCCGTGCTGCTTCTGCTGTGCTCCCGCCTCTCGGTGGAGAAACGTTCCGGCCGTGCCCTGGACGCCCTCGCCGTCCTGAACGGTCTGGGCGTGCCTGCGACGCTGCTCGTCGCGGGCGACGGGCCGCTGCGCGCGGGGCTGGAGAGCCGGGTACGGGCGGAGCGGCTGCCGGTCGAGTTCCTGGGCGGCACGAGCGGGCAGCTGGACCGGCGGGCCGACCAGGCGTTGCAGGGCGCGCTTGCCGCCGTCACGCCCCAGCGGCGGCACGTCGCGTCCTAGTTTCCCTCCCGGCAAGCTTTGCCCCGTCGGGGCAAACATTTCCGGTCACGGCACTGGTTGTCCGCGCCGCGCGTCAGTATGGAGGGATGACGGGACGCTGGGAGTTCTGGATCGACCGTGGCGGCACGTTCACCGACGTGGTGGGCCGTGACCCCGACGGGCACCTGGTCACCCGCAAGCTCCTCTCGCACGACCCGGACCGCTACCGCGACGCCGCCGTCGCCGGGATCCGCCTCATGCTCGGTCTCGGCCCCGCCGACCCGGTCCCCGCCGACCGGGTCGGCAGCGTGAAGATGGGCACGACCGTCGCCACCAACGCCCTGCTCCAACGGCGTGGGGAGCCGACCGTCCTGGTCACCACCGAAGGGTTCCGGGACGCCCTGCGCATCGCGTACCAGAACCGCCCGCGCCTCTTCGACCGCCGCATCCTGCTGCCGGAGGCCGTGTACGACCGGGTGATCGAGGTCCCGGAGCGGATCGATGCGCACGGCCGGACCCTCACCCCCCTCGATCTGTCTGCGACGGCAGCGCAGTTGAGAGCCGCGAGGACGGACGGCTTCCGCAGCGCGGCGGTCGTCCTGATGCACGGCTACCGACACCCCGCCCACGAGACCGCCGTCGCCGCCGCGGCCCGTGAGGCAGGTTTCACCCAGGTCAGCTGCTCGCACGAGGTCAGCCCGCTGATCAAGCTGGTACCGCGCGGCGACACCACCGTCGTCGACGCGTACCTCTCGCCGATCCTGCGCCGGTACGTCGAGGAGGTCGCGGGCGAACTGGAGTCCGTCCGGCTGATGTTCATGCAGTCCAACGGCGGACTGCGGGAAGCCGCGCACTTCCGTGGCAAGGACGCGGTGCTGTCCGGCCCCGCCGGTGGGGTCGTCGGCATGGCCCGTACGTCCGGACAGGCCGGATTCGACCGGGTCATCGGCTTCGACATGGGCGGCACCTCCACCGATGTCTCGCACTACGCGGGCGAGTTCGAGCGCGAGCTCGGCACCCAGGTGGCCGGGGTGCGGATGCGCGCCCCGATGATGAACATCCATACCGTGGCGGCAGGCGGCGGCTCCGTCCTGCACTTCGACGGCCGGCGCTACCGGGTCGGACCCGACTCCGCGGGCGCGGACCCCGGCCCGGCCTGCTACCGCAGGGGCGGGCCGCTCACCGTCACCGACGCCAATGTGATGCTCGGCCGGGTCCAGCCCGCGCACTTCCCGGCAGTCTTCGGGCCTGAGGGAAATCTGCCGCTCGACGCCGACGTCGTGCGCGAGCGGTTCGGGGCACTCGCAGGCGAGGTGGCACAGGCCACCGGCACGCGGCGTACCGCAGCCGAGGCCGCGGCCGGATTCCTGGAGATCGCCGTGCTCAACATGGCGAACGCGGTCAAGAAGATCTCCGTGGAGCGCGGCCGCGACATCACTCGCTACGCCCTCACCTGCTTCGGCGGCGCCGGCGGTCAGCACGCCTGCGCCGTCGCCGACGCACTCGGCGTCGACACCGTCCTCGTGCCACCGCTGGCCGGGGTGCTGTCCGCCTACGGCATCGGTCTCGCCGACGCCACCGCCATGCGCGAACAGTCGGTCGAAGCGGAGCTCGACGCCGAAGGCACCCGGGCCGCAGTCGACGCGCTCTGCGCGGAGCTCGCTGCTCGCACCCGCGCCGAACTGCGCGCCGACGGACTCGAGGACAGCGCCATCAGCACCCACGCCCGGGTCCTCCTGCGCTATGCCGGCACGGACGCGAGCCTGCCCGTCGACCTGGACACCGCACCCGCGATGACACGGGCGTTCACGGACGAGCACCGCGCCCGCTACGGCTTCACCATGGACAGACCACTGCTCGTCGAGGCGGTGTCGGTCGAGGCGACCGGTGCGGCGGGCCGGCACGTACCGCACCCGGTGGACCGGACAGTTCGCGAGGGCACGCCACAACCCCACGACACGGTAAGGATGTTCGCCGACGGCCGATGGCAGGACACCCCGCTCCACCGGCGCGAGGCCCTGCAACCGTCGGACACCGTGACCGGTCCCGCCGTGATCGCCGAGGCCGACGCCACCACCGTCGTCGACCCCGGCTGGCAGGTCACCGTCGGCGACACCGGCCATCTGCTGCTCACCCGGGTCCGCCCGCGCCCCGACCGGACCGCCGTCGGCACGCGGGTGGACCCGGTCATGCTGGAGGTGTTCAACAATCTCTTCATGTCGATCGCCGAGCAGATGGGCGTGCGCCTGGAGAACACCGCCCACTCCGTCAACATCAAGGAGCGGCTCGACTTCTCCTGCGCGCTCTTCGACGCGGACGGCAACCTGATCGCCAACGCCCCGCACATCCCGGTGCACCTCGGCTCGATGGGGGAGTCCATCAAGGAAGTGCTCCGGCGCAACGGCTCCACGATGCGCCCCGGAGATGTGTACGCCATCAACGACCCGTACCACGGGGGCACACATCTGCCCGATGTGACGGTGGTGACCCCGGTGTTCGACGAACGCGGCGAGAACAGGCTGAGATTCCTGGTGGCGTCACGTGGCCACCACGCCGAGATCGGCGGCATCACCCCCGGCTCCATGCCCGCCTTCAGCCGCACCATCGACGAGGAGGGGGTGCTGTTCGACAACTGGCTGCTGGTGAGGGACGGAAGGTTCCGCGAGGCCGAGACCCGCGAGCTGCTCACCACCGCCGCGTACCCGTCCCGTGACCCCGACGCCAATCTCGCCGATCTGCGGGCCCAGATCGCCGCCAACGAGAAGGGCATCGCGGAACTGCGCCGCACGGTGGACCAGTTCGGCGCCGAGGCCGTCGACGCGTACATGGGCCACGTGCAGGACAACGCCGAGGAGTCCGTACGCCGGATCATCGCCGGGCTGCACGACGGTTCGTACCGCTACGAGACCGACAACGGCGCCGTGATCGAGGTCGCGCTGACCGTGGACCGTACCGCCCGCAGCGCGATCGTCGATTTCACCGGCACCTCGCCGCAGCAGCCCGGGAACTTCAACGCCCCGAAGTCCGTCGTCATGGCCGCGGTTCTGTACGTCTTCCGGACCCTGGTCGCCGACGACATCCCGCTCAACAGCGGCTGCCTCAAACCCCTGGAGGTCAGAGTCCCGGCGGGTTCGATGCTGGCGCCCGTCCATCCCGCGGCCACCGTCGCGGGCAATGTGGAGACCTCCCAGGCCGTCACGGGCGCGCTGTACGGGGCGCTCGGCATCCAGGCCGAGGGCTCCGGCACCATGAACAACCTGACCTTCGGCAACGACCGCGTCCAGTACTACGAGACGGTGGCCAGCGGCTCGGGCGCCGGCGACGGCTTCGACGGCACCGACGCCGTGCAGACCCATATGACCAATTCCCGGCTCACCGATCCCGAAGTGCTCGAATGGCGCTACCCGGTCCTGGTCGAGAGCTTCCGGGTACGGGACGGCAGCGGGGGAGCGGGCCGGTGGCACGGCGGCTGCGGGGTCGAGCGCAGACTCCAGTTCCTCGAACCCGTCACGGTGGCGCTGCTCGCCGGACATCGCCGCGTCCCTCCGTACGGCATGGCGGGCGGCGAACCGGGCGCGCTGGGCAGCCAGCACATCGAGCGAGCCGAAGGGAAGAACACGGTCACCTCGCTGGAGGGATGCGACACGGCCGAACTGGCGCCCGGCGATGTGCTGGTCCTGCGCACACCCGGCGGCGGAGGATACGGAGTGCCGCAACCGGTCGCTTCTGCGCCGTTTCGACCGTTGTCGGTGTGAGGACCTAATCTGTGCAGCGTGACTTCGCCTGCCTACACGGACAACGCTGCGCCCCAGCTCAGCGCGGGGCCGCGGCCCGCCCCGGGCCCGGCCGCCGACGAGGGGCTCTCCCGGCGGCTGCGCGCGCTCGCCTGTACGGCGCCGCTGCACGACCTCGACGTGCGCAAGGCGAATCTGGCCGGTGCGTACACGGTCTACGCGATGGCGGAGGTCGCCCTCGCCGCGATCGACCAGGTCACGCTGCACATGGACTTCGACACGGGCGCCGACCACGAGCAGATAGTGGCCAAACTGCTCCCGCGTGTCGCCGCCCAGGCGCCGCATCGTCCCACCGCGGAGCACGAGCGAGTCGCCCGCTGGGTGCTCGACAACCTGATCAACGTCGGAAGCGTGGACCGCGGCTTCCGCGCGGTGTACGGCACGTTCGGCCCGGACGGGGTCTATGTCCGCAGGGACTACGATTTCAAGCTGATCGAAGAGGTACCCGGTTACGGCGGCAGCGTCTATCTGAGGGCCACCGACGAAGCGGTCAACGTCCTGGTCGGCGCCCTCGACACGGACGTCACCAGCGCCCAGATCGCCGCCGAGGTGAAACTGGAGGTCCTGATCAGCCGGGGCCGCCTCGCCGATGCGCAGCTCGCCGCCGAACAGGCCCGCTACCGCACCGTCCAGTACGCGGAGACGCTCCGCAGGACGCTGGAGGCGACCCGGCGCAACGTCAGGGCCGTCGACTGGCTCAACGCCGTGCCCGACATGATCGCCGAGGCGCTGGACCACGTGGCCGACCGCTACCGCCACGAGAACGCGATCCTCACCAACATCCGCAAGGCCCGGGACGAGGCGGAGGACCCCGAGCACAAGCGCCGCGCCGCTGAGCTCGTCGACATAGTCAAGGACTGCATCCGCCGCCACACCCAGCTGCAGTCCCGCCTGTTGGAGGCAGGACCGCTGTTCCGTGCCGAGCAGGACCGGCAGGCGTTCGCCACCCCCACGGCCAGGACCGGCCTCGACCTGTACGGCCAGTTGGTCGCCCCGCTGCTGCCGCTCCCCGTCGAAGAGGCCATCCGCGTCACCGACGCGTTCTTCGCCCACGGCGCGGGGCTGCGCACACCCACCTCGGTACGGGTGGGTGACCTGGTCGACATGCTGCTCACCCCGCCCCTGGAGCGGGAGCATCTGGGTGCCGAGATGCCCGAGCCGGATCTGATCGCCACCCCGGACGACAGCAGGTTCAGCGAGGAGCAGCTGGCGAGCGCCATGAACCTCCTCGATCTGGAGCACGACGCACCGCGCCGGCTCTCCGGGCTCCTCGCCGAGGCCCGGCGGAGCGATCCGGACCTGCCCTATCTGGTCGCCCTGCTCGCGGTTCACGCCGCGTCCCCACCGGTCGGCACCGCCTACCGGCAGGGTGAGCGGCGCCTGCTGTTCGCCGTCGACGACGGGACCCGGCTGGACGACCCGGAGTTCGGCGGGGCGGACCTGATCGTGGGCATGGCCCTGCTGGACGCGGCGGGCATGGCCGCGGACCGCTCGGAGGCCTCATGAGCGGGCAGGGGCGCCGGACCCCGCGGAACCCTGATCACCGCCGGCCCCGGGCCGCCACGTCCGGATGCGTGGCTTTGCCCGCACCCTTCCGTACGGACGCCATGAGAGCCGGCGCCGCCCACCCCGTACCACCGAGATCCCGCACCGAGGAGCGACCGTCGTGAGCGACTACCGCGCAGAGCACACCGACGCGTGGAGCGAGCCGACCGTCGGGTACGCGACCGAGGGCGACGCCGCCCACGAGCCTGCGGTACCCACCGCAGTCACCCCTGCCGACGCGGCCGACGCCGCCCGGCTCGTCGCCTTCGGGCTGCAGCCCAAGCTGCTGCCCGCCCGCGACGCCGAATACGCCGAGCTCCTCCGGCGCTACCGGGAGGAGACCCCCTTCGCCCGGCTCGCCGATGCCGTGGCCACCGGACTCGGTCTCGTCGTCCTGGAGGTCTCCACCCGGGCCGGCATGGCCGTGACGGCGGGCGAGGACTCCGTCTTCGCCGTCCGCATGGGCGACTACGCCCGCCGCGCCTCCTCCGACTCGGCCGACCGCTTCCTGCACGGGCTGGCTCATCTCGCCGTCGCCGCCATGGCCTTCCCGCGCCCCGAGGACCTCGCCGACGACGCGTACATCGGCCGGGTCACGGTCAACGGCATCGACGCGTTCGTACGCCAGGCCTGCCACCGCCTGGAGGAGCGGGCCGAGGAACACGGCGACAACACCGACCCGGCCACCGACGCCCCGGGGCTGGAAGCCGCCTGGCGGATCTATGCCCGGCGCAGCGCCACCGGCGCGACGAAGGACGCCCGGCGGCTGGCCGGATCCACCACCGGCATCGTCGGCAAGGCCGTCGCCTTCCTCACCGACTCCGGCTTCCTCCAGCGCACCGGGGACGACGCCGGAGGAGCCTTCCGTACCACCGCCCGCTACCAGCTGCAGGTACGCGACATGGCGGGTACCGCCGCCATGGCCGAACTCCTGGAACTCGGCGTCGTACCCATCACCGACGGAACGGCGACACTGCTGCCGCCGCCCGACGGCGACGACCTGGAGCTGGCGGCCGACGCCGGTCTGCCCTTCCACGCCTGAGCACCCCCACCGCCGCCCCACTCCTGCTTTCCGAACGACGAGAGTCCGCCGCCATGTACGAGCTGTCCCGGGTCCGCCTCTACTCCATCGGGCCTGCCGGTGCGCGCTACGCCGACACCGTGCTTGACCTGCGCGGAGTGGGCGAACCCGTGCCCAACCCCGCGCCGGCCCAGGCGGAGTTCTTCGAGGAGGAGCCGGTCGGCCCGCCGCGCCGCCCGGCACCCGCCGGTGTGCTCTTCCTGGAGAACGGCGGCGGCAAGTCCGTCCTGCTGAAGCTGATCTTCTCCGTGATGCTGCCCGGCCACCGCAACACCCTCGGCGGCGCCAGCTCCGGCGTACTGCGCAAGTTCCTGCTCGCCGACGACTGCGGTCATGTCGCCCTGGAGTGGCAGCACACCCTCACGGGCGAGTGCGTCGTCGTAGGCAAGGTCAGCGAATGGCGCGGACGGCAGGTCTCCAACGACCCGCGGAAGTTCGCGGAGGCCTGGTACTCCTTCCGCCCCGGACCCGGTCTCAGCCTCGACTCGCTGCCGGTCGCCGAGGCCACCGCCGTCGGCCGCCCCGTCGAAGGCGCCTCCGGCGCCCAGGGCAGGCGCCGCACCATGAAGGGCTTCCGGGACGCCCTCACGGATGCGGGCAAGTTCTACCAGCACCTCGATGTGCACTGGGAAGAGATCCACGACCGGTGGAACGAACACCTCGGCGACCTGGGCCTCGACCCCGAACTCTTCCGCTACCAGCGCGAGATGAACGCCGACGAGGGTGAGGCGGCCGGGCTCTTCGCGGTCAAGAAGGACTCCGACTTCACCGACCTGCTGCTCCGTGCCGTCACGGACACCCGCGACACGGACGGTCTCGCCGACCTGGTCAGCGGCTTCGGCAACAAGCTGGGCCGCCGGGCCGAACTCACCGCGGAACGCGACTTCACCGCAGGCTCCGTCGACCTGCTCGGCCGGATCGTCGAGGCCACCGGCACCCGCTCCCGTACCCGCGACATCCACGCGGGCGCCGAACACCGCACCCGCACTCTCGCCCGCAGGCTCTCCGCCCGGGCCGCCCAGGAGCGCGGCCGCACCGCCGACCTCGCCCAGCAGGTGACGGGCGCCGCCCACACCGTCACCGCCGCCGAGGAGGCGCGCAGCCGCAACGCTCTCATCGCCGCCGAACTGGCCTACCGGCACGCCTCCCTGGCCCTGGCCGCAGCCGAGAAGGGCGCGGCCGCCCAGCGTCGCGAACTGGTCGACGCCCGCACCCTGCACTCCGCCTGGCAGGCCGCCGAAGCAGTGCTGCGCCACCGCGCCGCCGCCGACCGGTCCGCGCGCGTCGCCGTCGCCATCCGCGAGGCCGAACGCGACGCCGCGCCCGCGCTCGCCGCCCGCGCCACCGCTGCCGCCGACCTCGTACGCGCCCTGCACACCGCCGCGGAAGCCGGCGAGCAGCTGGCCAACGAGGAGGAGGAGCGCTCCGACACCCTCCAGGCCTCGGGCGAGACCGCCCACCGGGATGCCACCACCGCCGCCACCGAGGCCCAGCGCGCCCGCAGCGAGGCCGGACATCTGCGCCAGCGCCTCGCCGAGGTCGAGCAGGAGACCGTCGAGGCGGTACGGGCGGGCTGGCTCGACAACACCGCGCCGGACGCCGATCCGGCGCGGGCCGCTCTCGCCGCGAGCGACGCCGAACAGTCCGCCGTCGCCGTCTGGAACGCCGCACGGGAAGAGGCCGGAGCCGCGGCCGACCGGGCCAGGGAAACGGCGGCCGCCGAGAGCCGCGCCGAGCTCGCCGCAGCGCGCGCCGCGGACGGTGCGCAGGCGGCGGAACAGTCGTACGAGGCCGAGTTCAGGGCCGCCGAGTCGATCGCCGCCGACCACCGCCTCGCCGACCTGCTGGGCCTCCCCTCGGCGCACGGCGCTGGTGTGCCCCGGCCCCGTCGCGGAGCCACCGGTGACGCACCGGGCACCGCGTCAGGCGCCTCGGCACCGCACGGCGCGGCGCCCCAGGACGGGCGCGAGGACGGGGCAGGAGCAGGTACGGGCTCCGGCACCGCCGTGGCCGGATCCGACCGGCAGGCTGTCGCCGGCCAGGCGCTCGCCACCGGCCGCACCGCCACGGGCGAGCACTCCCTGACCGCCGAACAGCCGCTCACCGCAGAGGAGTTCGACCGGAGCGCCGACGAGCTGAGGGAGCTGCTCGACGAGGGCATCGCCGCCGCCGAACGCCGCCTCTTCGAACTGCGCACCGCGGCGGCCGACGACTCCCGTATCCTCGGCGCACTCGGCGACGGCGGACTGCTGCCGCCCGGACCCGACGTGCTCGCCACCGTCGAATACCTCGGTGAGCACGGCATCCCGGCCCTGCCGGGCTGGCGCTACCTCGCTCAGGCCGTCGACCCCGCCGACCACGCGGCGGTGCTCGCCGCCCGCCCCGAGCTCGTCGACGGCGTGATCATCACCGACGCCGACTCGCACGCCCGCGCCCGCGAAGTCCTGGGCGGCGCCGCCCTGCTGCCGCGCTCCGCCGTTGCCGTCGGCACGACCGCCGCGCTGCTCGCCCCCGTACCCGCCCCCGGCACCGGCTCCGCCCGGAGCACCGACGGGGTGTTCCTCGTCCCGCCGAACCCTGCGATGCACGACGAGCACGCCGCCGACGAGGAACGCCAGGCGCTGCGGAGCCGGGCCGCCGACCGCGACGAGGACATCCGCACGCTCGCGGCCCGCCTCGCGGGAGACCGGTCCCTCGCCGCCCGGATCGGCTCCTGGCGCGCCGACTGCCCGCCCGGCATGCTCGCCGAGCTCGCCGAGGCCGCCCGTACCGCCCGTACGGCTGCCGAGACGGCCCAGGCCGTGCTCGCCGAGGCCCGTTCGGCGCGCGCCGAGGCCGACGAAGCCGCCGCGGACACCGCCCGCGTCCGCGACGAGCGCCAGGAGGCCGCCCAGCGTGCCCGCCGCGTCGCCGACGCCCTCGCGGGCCTGGCCCACCGGCTCCGCGAACGCTCGCGCTGGCAGGCACGACTGCGCGAGCTCGTCGAGGAGGCGGCCGAGTCCGAGGCCCGCGCCACCGTCTGCCTGGAGCGGGCCCGCGCCGCCGACGAGGACCGCAGGGCCGCCCAGCGCGCGGCCGACGACGCCCGCCGTACCGCCCGAGCCCTGCGCGCCGAACGTGCGGAGATCGCAGGCGCCCCTGAGAACCTCCCTGAGCCCGACGGCGATTCCCCGCGCCCCGCCCTCCCCGCTCTGCGCGAGGCCTACCGGGCCGCATCCCAGCTGTACGAGAAGGTGGGTGTCGGCGCCGACCTGCGCGCAGAACAGGCCCGCGCCGAGAGCGACGAGAGCGCCGCCCTCGCCGAACTGGACCGGCTCACCAACAAGGTCCGCACCCGCGCCGCCCAGCTCCTCGAAGGCACCGACGGAGCCGACGGTCCGTCGCGCCAGGCGGCCGCCGCCCGCGCCGAATCCCTGGTCCAGCTCCTGGAGACCCGTGCCTCCGCCGCGAGCGAGCAGCTCGGCCGGCTGCGCGGCGAGGCCGAGCGTCTCGCCCCGGTCGACGGCGAGACCCACCACACCGAGCTCCCCGACGAGCTGGTCCCCGCCGACGCCGAGCAGGCCCAGACTCTCCTGCGTACCGCCACGGCCGAACTCGGCACCGCCACCGGCGCCCTGGACACCGCCCGCGCCGCCCACGCCGAACTGCTCCACGCCCACCGCACCGCCGAGGCATCCGCCGGAGGCTTCGACGAGACCGCCGCCCTGCTGCGCGACCTTCTCAGGGACCACGGCGCCGACGACGACCCGGAGGCCCCCGAGCCGTACCCCGGCAGCCTCGACGAGGCACGGCAGTCCGCGGCCGAGGCCCGTCGCTCGCTGCGCGGCTGCACCACCGACCTCTCCGCCGCCGAAAGCGCCGTACGCGAAGCGAGTGACGTCCTCGTACGGCACGCCAACTCCACCCGCTACGAGCAGGTCCGCACCCCTGCCCGGCAGCAGATCCGCGAACTCCCGGCCGCGGCACTGCCGGAGCACGCCGAGAAGTGGGCCGCCGCCTTCGCGCCCCGGCTCCGCGTCCTCACCGACGAGCTGGCCCAGCTGGAGCGCAACCGCGACTCCATCGTCGACCGGCTCCGCGGACTCGTGGAGTCCGCACTCACCACCCTCCGTTCCGCCCAGCGGCTTTCCCAGCTCCCCGAGGGCCTGGGGGAGTGGTCCGGCCAGGAGTTCCTCCGAATCCGCTTCGAGGAGCCCGACCAGGCAACGCTCACCGAGCGGCTCGGCGACGTCGTCGACGAGGCCACTCGCGCCGCCCTCAAGAAGAACTCCGACCTGCGGCGGGACGGCATGTCCCTCCTGCTGCGCGGCGTACAGGCGGCCCTGGAGCCCAAGGGCATCGCCGTGGAGATCCTCAAGCCGGACGCGGTGCTCCGAGCGGAACGCGTCCCGGTCGGACAGATGGGCGACGTCTTCTCCGGCGGCCAGTTGCTGACCGCCGCCATCGCCCTGTACTGCACGATGGCCGCCCTGCGCAGCAACGACCGGGGCCGCGACCGGCACCAGCACCGCCACGCGGGCACGCTCTTCCTCGACAATCCCATCGGCCGCGCCAATGCCACGTATCTGCTGGAGCTGCAGCGCGCGGTGTCGGACGCCCTCGGCGTACAACTGCTCTACACCACGGGTCTGTTCGACACCACGGCGCTCGCCGAATTCCCGCTGGTCATCCGGTTGCGCAACGATGCGGACCTGAGGGCGGGCCTGAAGTACATCAGTGTGGAGGAGCACCTGCGCCCCGGCCTGCCGCAGCAGGATCCGAACGGCGAGACGGTGCACGGAGAGATCACCGCGACCCGCATGTTCAAGCGCACAGGGGCGACGCCCGACGCATCAGAGGCAGCCGGAGCCCTCGACGCACCCCGGGCCCCCGAGCCGCCCCGGCGTGCCGGAACGCCCTAGCGCGACTTCGACGTCCCGCCGGGGCACGCGAGGTCAAGCCCGCGACAGGCTGCGCGTGCCCCGGCGGCGTATCCGAGCTGCCTCCCGGTCCGCGGCCCTCGCCGCCCGACGGGCCGCACGCCGCTCCCGGCGCAGCTGCCGTGCCGAGCTGCTGGGCATGGACACCACGCCACGGCGCTGATTCCAGACCTGGCGGGTCACCCACACGTCCAGCACCGACCAGGTGGCGACCACCGTGCTGCCCACGCTGCTCAGCACCATCGGGAAGGCCAGCCACGAGCCCGTCAGTGTGGCCAGGAACGCCACCATGGCCTGGATGATCGTCAGCGACATGATGAGCACGGCGCGCACGGCCGACGTACGCACCGGATCCGGCATACGTCGCCGTGCCGCAGGTTCCTCCACCCACAGCGGCTGCCGCGGGATCCGCGTCCCGCCCGCCGCCGGCGCCCAGGTGCTCCGACGCTCTTCCGTGTCCAAGGGCTTTCCACTCCCCACCACTGTCCGATTTCAGGGTTGTTGCCCGGCATGCGCCGTTTCTACGCAGACGGACCGGATCGCCCTGCCGTGCGCCCTCTCCGTCATTCCCCTACCCCGTGCCCCGACGCCCGTACAGATGGACGAGTGAATCGTCGTGAAGATTCCCTTGATCTATCACGGACCGAAGACTTCCAGCCAACTGCCATGTGGGGGAATGCGGCGCTCTGACGGGTCTCTTCTGCCGCTTTCGTGAACTTCATCTCCCGGAATACCAAGACAACTCGCGCCCAGCGCCTGCCAGTCCGGCTGAAAATCGTCCGGACATGCCTTCGAGTTGTCTGTGAGGCAGTAGTAGGCTCGCGCCGTTTATTGACGGATACACCGCCCCCGCACGAGGGGCTGAGCTGGGGGAGGCCATGCGCTTTCGCGGAAAGTCCATCCGCAGGAAGATCGTGGCGTTGCTGCTGGTGCCGCTTGTCTCCCTCACTGCCCTCTGGGGCTTCGCCACCTACCTGACCGGCCGTGAGGCCAACCAGCTGATGGGTGCGAGCACGATCGTGGAGAAGGTTGGCCACCCGCTGGAGGACGCCGTCCGGGTGGTCCAGAACGAGCGTCGGCAGACTCTCGTCTTCCTCGCGGACCCCCGCGCCTCCGACGCCCTTCCCCTGCTGCGCCGCCGGCGTGCCGCCACCGACCGCGTCGTGGCGGACGTCAAGAAGAGCGCACAGCAGAAGAGTATTCGCGACGCCCTGAGCACCGACGCCGAAGCGCAGCTCAATTCGATCCTCAGCGCCGTCGAAGGCCTCGGCGCGCTCCGCGACTCGGTCGAGAAGCGCACCATCGACCGTAATCAGGCACTGGATTTCTACAACGGTCTCATCGACCCCTGCTACCGCTTCCTGACCGGTCTCCACACCATGGAAGACGTGTTGCTGGACAAGCAGCTACGCGCCCTGGTGGGCATCTCACGGGCCCGCGAACTGCTGTCCCGGGAGGACGCACTGGTCGCCTCGGCACTCGTCGCCGGCCGGCTCGACGCCCCTGAACTCCGACAGATTTCCGACCTCGTCGCGAACCGCAAGCTGCTCGTCGAAATCAACAGCGAGGCACTCCCGGTGGAGGAGCGGCGGCGGGTGGAGCAGTACTGGGCGAGCCCGGAGAGCGAGCCGCTGCGCACCGCGGAGAACAAGATTGTCGCCACGGGCCCCACCGACAACCCCCGCGCGGTCGACTCCGAACGCTGGCAGGAAGTGGCTCCGCCAGTCCTGGACCGGCTGGCCAACGACTCTACCGAGATGAACAACCGCTTCCAGGACCGCGGCAAGCCCGCCGGATACAGCGTTCTGATCAAGGCCGGCGTCGCGGGTGTGCTCGGCTTCCTCGCCCTGCTCGTCTCCGTCTTC
>NZ_JBEZKL010000142.1:0-18516 GCF_040704695.1 Streptomyces sp. NPDC048411 | reverse complement strand
AGGTGGCTCCGCCACATGACCTGCGACACCGCACGCCGATCGCACGCACCGACCACCGCTGCGCCCGCGCTGCGCGCGGACGACGGGGAACTCAGGACAGGCCCTAGGAGTTGTCCGGCTGCGGCGTCGGGTTGACGGTGTCGAAATACAGCCGGTCGGTCACCGGGTCCAGGAAGAACCGCCCGGCGTAGCCGGACCCCGTGAGGTGCCTGTCGTACGCCGCACTGTGCGTCCAGCGGGCCCGGCCGGGCAGGAACTCCGGCACCGCACGAGCCGGCCGCCCGGGCCACCCTCCGTGCGCGGGCTCTCGTCGGACTCCGGCTCTCCGGTCCGCGCCCTCACCACGCGCAGGCCGCATCCAGGTCCCCCACTGAGTCGGCGAGTTCCGCCGGAGGCGCCGGCCAGCCGAAGGTGTGCCAGTGGGCGATCCGCCAGGACAGCCGACGGGGCCACAGCGGGGTGGTGGGCAACTCGGGGACAGGGACCCAGACCGGGACGCCGCCGTAGTTGTCCAGCGTCTCCGGTGCGCCCACCTCGCCCTCCGTCTCCATCGTGAAGTAGTGGCCCCGGGTGCCGCGCCGCCAGATCCGGGCCACCTCGCGCACGACCGTCCCGCGCAGGCCGGTCTCCTCCCGGAGCTCACGGACCGCCGCCATCTCCGGCGTCTCGCCGGCCTCGACCCCGCCGCCCGGGATCTCGTACCAGGTCCGGCCGCCCTCGACGAGGCCGATCAGCAGCATGTGCCGGTCACGGATGACGATCGCGCCGCCGCGCACCCGGGTCGGCGCGGCTGCGGTCGGGTCGTCCAGGGCGGCCGCGCCCTGCGTGAGCGTTCCTTGCGACCAGGCGCGGAGAACCTTTTCCGCGGTGCCGACCGGACGTATCCGGGCGTGCAGCGCCTCGGTCAGGGACAGGGCGACGGATGGGCCGGCGGCAGTACGGCCGTCGCCCGGGAAGGTGTAGTAGATGCCGCTCTTGTCCCGATACCGCTCCAGGACAAGCCCGTTGTCGTCGAAACGCACGCCCGTGGTGCGAGGTTCGTCAGCCATCGGCGGAGGCTAGCAGTCGAGTCCCGGACCGTCGGTGGAGGCGGACGCATCAATTAATGCAAGCATGCTTGATTGTTTCCTGGTCCGCTGACATGCTCCTCGGCACACCGCCATGCCCCGAGGGGAGCGCACCGTGTCCGACGCCGCAGCCGTGCTCGACGATCTGTGCGACGAGAACGACGAACTCGACTCACTCGTTGCGGAGTTGAGCGCCGATCGGTGGGCCCGGCCGACCCCCGCCGAACGCTGGACCATCGCCCATCAGATCGCCCATCTGACCTGGACCGACGAGGTCGCCCTGCTTGCCGCCACCGATCCGGATGCCTTCGCGGTGGAGGTGACCAGGGCCCAGGCGGCCCCCGACAGCTTTGTCGATCAGGCGGCCGAGGAGATCGTTGCCGTGCCGCCGGCCGCGTTGCTCGCGCGCTGGCGCGACGGGCGTGAGCGGCTCGGGCGCGCCCTGCGCGACGCCCCGCCCGGCACCCGCATCCCCTGGTACGGCCCGCCCATGAGCGTCGCGTCCATGGCAACCGCGCGGCTCATGGAGACCTGGGCCCACGGACAGGACATCGCCGACGCCCTCGGTGTCGTGCGCGCCCCGACCGCCCGGCTGCGGCACGTCGCCCGGATCGGAGTGCGCGCCCGCGACTACGCGTTCCTCGTACGGGGGATCAAGGCACCCCGTGACGAGTTCCGGGTCGAACTCGCCGCACCTGACGGTGAGGTGATCGCGTACGGACCCGAGGGCGCCACGCAGCGCGTCACCGGACCGCTGTACGACTTCTGTCTGCTCGTCACCCAGCGCGCCCACCGGCTCGACCTGGCCGTGCGCGCTGTCGGGGACGACGCCGACCAGTGGCTCGACATCGCACAGGCCTTCGCCGGGCCGCCCGGTCCCGGCCGCGCGCCCAAGGGCGGTGCGCGGTGACCGCCGCGCCGCTGCGGATCGGGAACGCCTCCGGCTTCTACGGCGACCGCTTCGACGCCATGCGCGAGATGCTCACCGGCGGCCCCCTCGACGTCCTCACCGGCGACTATCTCGCCGAACTGACCATGCTCATCCTCGGGCGGAGCCGAATCAAGGATCCGAACCGCGGGTACGCCACCACCTTCCTGCGCCAGCTCGAAGAGGGTCTCGGGCTCGCGCACGAAGGCGGGGTGAAGATCGTCGCCAACGCCGGAGGGCTCAATCCGGCCGGACTGGCCGAAGCGGTCAGGGAGTTGGCGGAGAAGGTGGGTGTGCCGGTGCGCGTCGCGCATGTCGAGGGCGACAGCCTGCCCGTCCCCGAAGGGTTCCTCACCGCCAACGCATACCTCGGGGGCGCGGGCATCACCGCCTGCCTGCGCGCCGGAGCCGATGTCGTCGTCACCGGCCGGGTCACCGACGCAGCCCTCGTCACGGGTCCCGCCGCGGCCCACTTCGGCTGGGAACCCGACGACCACGACGCGCTCGCCGGTGCCCTCGTCGCCGGGCACGTGCTGGAGTGCGGCACCCAGGCGACCGGCGGGAACTACTCCTTCTTCCGCGGCCACGACATCCGCCGCCCCGGCTTCCCGCTCGCCGAGATCCACGCCGACGGGACGTCCGTCATCACCAAGCACGACGGTACGGGCGGCGTCGTCGACACCGGGACCGTCACCGCCCAGCTCCTGTACGAGACCGGAGGCGCCCGGTACGCCGGACCGGACGTGACCGCCCGGCTCGACACCGTACGGCTGACGCAGGACGGACCGGACCGCGTACGGATCTCCGGAGTGCGCGGGGAGGCTCCGCCGCCCACGCTCAAGGTCGGGCTCAACCGGCTCGGCGGCTGGCGCAACGAAGTCGTCTTCGTGCTCACCGGACTCGACATCGAGGCCAAGGCGCAGCTGGTGCAGGACCAGTTCGCGCAGGCGCTCGCCCGGACCCGTACGCAGCCCGACGAGGTGCGGTGGGAGCTGGCCCGAACCGACAGGGCCGACGCCGACACCGAGGAGAGAGCCGGCGCCCTGCTCCGGCTCGTCGTCCGCGACCAGGACCCGGAGACGGTCGGACGCACCGTCTCCGGGGCCGCGATCGAGCTGGCCCTCGGCAGCTACCCGGGCTTTCACGTCACCGCCCCGCCCGGCAAGGGCGCGCCCTACGGGGTGTTCGAGGCGAGGTACGTACCGGCGGGAGAGGTCGACCACGTCGCCGTACTGCCGGACGGGCGGCGGGAGGACATGGCAACACCGGTACAGGTGAGGGAGCTCGAGAGCGTGGACGAGCCATCCCTTCCCGAGCCGCTGCCCACCGGGATCACCCGGCTCGCCCCGCTCGGCCGCATCGCGGGCGCCCGCAGCGGCGACAAGGGCGGGGACGCCAACGTCGGCGTCTGGGTCCGTACCGACGACGCCTGGCGCTGGCTCGCGCATGAGCTCACCGTCGAGCGGTTCCAGGAACTGCTCCCGGAGACTGCCGGGTTGACCGTCGTGCGGCATGTCCTGCCGAACCTCCGTGCGCTGAACTTCGTCGTCCGCGGGCTCCTCGGCGAAGGCGTCGCCGCGCAGGCCCGTTTCGATCCGCAGGCCAAGGCGGTGGGGGAGTGGCTGCGGTCCCGGCATCTCCCCGTCCCCGTGAACCTGCTCGAGTCCACCGACGCACCGGAGGCGCACGCATGACCGTCCTGGCCACCGGGCTCGACACCGCGAGCCCCGAATACGCCGCCAACCGCGCCGCCATGCTGACCAAGCTCGCCGACCTCGACACCGAGCACGCCAAGGCCCTCGCGGGCGGCGGCGAGAAGTACACCGAGCGGCACCGCAGGCGCGGCAAGCTCCTCGCCCGGGAACGGATCGAGCTGCTCGTCGACCCCGACACCCCGTTCCTGGAACTGTCGCCGCTCGCCGCCTGGGGCAGCGAGTACGCGGTAGGCGCCTCGCTCGTCACCGGCATCGGCGTCGTCGAGGGCGTGGAGTGCCTGATCACCGCCAACGACCCGACCGTACGCGGTGGCGCCTCCAACCCCTGGACCCTGAAGAAGGCCCTGCGCGCCAACGAGATCGCCTTCGCCAACCGGCTGCCGTGCATCAGCCTTGTCGAATCGGGCGGGGCGGACCTGCCGTCCCAGAAGGAGATCTTCATCCCCGGCGGCGCACTCTTCCGCGACCTCACCCGGCTCTCCGCCGCCGGAATCCCGACCGTCGCGGTCGTCTTCGGGAACTCGACCGCCGGCGGGGCGTACGTCCCCGGCATGTCCGACCACACCGTCATGATCAAGGAGCAGTCCAAGGTCTTCCTCGGCGGACCGCCGCTCGTGAAGATGGCGACCGGCGAGGAGAGCGACGACGAGTCCCTCGGAGGCGCCGACATGCACGCCCGCACCTCCGGGCTCGCCGACCATTTCGCCGTCGACGAGCACGACGCGCTCCGCCAGGCGCGGCGAATCGTCGCCCGGCTCAACTGGCGCAAGGCACACGCCGATCCGGGACCCGCCGAACCACCGAAGTACGACGAGGAGGAGCTCCTCGGCATCGTGCCCGGCGATCTGAAGGACCCGTTCGATCCACGTGAGGTCATCGCGCGGCTCGTCGACGGCTCGGACTTCGACGCGTTCAAGCCGCTGTACGGGACCAGCCTCGTCACTGGCTGGGCCCAGCTGCACGGTTACCCCGTCGGCATCCTCGCCAACGCCCAGGGCGTGCTGTTCAGCGAGGAGTCGCAGAAGGCCGCCCAGTTCATCCAGCTCGCCAACCAGCGCGACATCCCGCTCCTCTTCCTCCACAACACCACCGGCTACATGGTCGGCAAGGAGTACGAGCAGGGCGGCATCATCAAACACGGCGCGATGATGATCAACGCGGTGTCCAACTCCAGGGTCCCGCACCTGTCCGTCCTGATGGGTGCCTCGTACGGGGCCGGGCACTACGGCATGTGCGGGCGCGCCTACGACCCCCGCTTCCTCTTCGCCTGGCCGGGCAGCAAATCCGCCGTCATGGGACCGCAGCAACTCGCGGGCGTGCTGTCCATCGTCGCCCGCGCCTCCGCCGCCGCGAAGGGACGGCCCTACGACGACGAGGCCGACGCCGGGCTGCGCGCCATGGTGGAGCAGCAGATCGAGTCCGAGTCGCTGCCGATGTTCCTCTCCGGGCGGCTGTACGACGACGGGGTCATCGACCCGCGCGACACCAGGACCGTCCTCGGGATCTGCCTGTCCGCGATCCACACCGCCCCGGTCGAAGGCGCCCGCGGCGGCTTCGGCATCTTCCGGATGTGAGGACGACCATGATCAGCACCCTGCTCGTCGCCAATCGGGGCGAGATCGCCTGCCGGATCTTCCGGACCTGCCGCGCCCTGGGCATCGCCACCGTCGCCGTGCACTCCGACGCGGATGCCGACGCGCTGCATGTCAGGGAAGCGGACGCGGCCGTACGGCTGCCGGGGGCCGCGCCCGCCGACACGTATCTGCGCGGCGATCTCGTCGTACGTGCCGCGCTCGCCGCGGGCGCCGACGCCGTGCACCCCGGCTACGGGTTCCTCTCCGAGAACGCCGGGTTCGCCCGGGCCGTGCAGGACGCCGGCCTCCTCTGGGTCGGCCCGCCGGCCAAGGCCATCGAGATGATGGCGTCCAAGACCCGCGCCAAGGAGCTGATGGCCGCCGCCGGAGTGCCGCTGCTCGCCCCCGTCGACCCGGCGAAGGCGACCGCGGACGATCTGCCGCTGCTGCTGAAGGCCGCGGCCGGTGGCGGCGGGCGCGGAATGCGGGTCGTACGGGAACTGAGCGCGCTGCCCGGCGAGATGGCGGCTGCCGCGGCCGAGGCGGCGAACGCCTTCGGGGACGGGGAAATCTTCGCCGAGCCGTACATCGAGCGCGGCCGGCACGTCGAGGTCCAGATCATGGCCGACGAGCACGGCACCGTATGGGCGCTCGGCACCCGCGACTGCTCGCTTCAGCGCCGCCACCAGAAGGTCATCGAGGAAGCACCCGCACCCGGCCTCGACGAGGCGCTGCGCACCCGGCTGCACGACGCGGCGACCGCCGCCGCCCGAGCCGTCGGCTACCGCGGCGCGGGCACCGTCGAGTTCCTCGTCACCGCCGACGGGCACCCCTGCTTCCTGGAGATGAACACCCGCCTCCAGGTCGAACACCCCGTCACCGAAGCCGTCTTCGGCCTCGACCTCGCCGCCCTGCAGCTCTCCGTCGCCGAAGGCGAACCCCTCCCGTCCCCCGCGCCCCCCGCCCCGGACGGGCACGCCGTCGAGGCCCGGCTCTACGCCGAGGACCCCGCCCGCGACTGGCAGCCCCGGACCGGACCGCTGCACACCCTCGACGTACCGGACGAACCCGGACTGCGCCTGGACACCGGGTACACCGGCGGCGACACCATCGGCGGGCACTACGACCCGATGCTCGCCAAGGTCATCGCCCACGCCCCCACTCGCACCCAGGCCGTACGGCTCCTCGCCCGCGCCCTGGAACGCACCCGCATCCACGGACCGGTCACCAACCGCGACCTGCTCGTACGGTCCCTGCGCCACCCCGACTTCACCGGCGCCCGCCTCGACACCGGCTTCTACGACCGCCACCTGGACGCCCTCACCGCCACCCCCGACGACGCCACGGACCGGAACCTCGCCGCCCTCGCCGCAACCGCCGCCGACGCCACCCGCCGCCGTTCCACCGGCACCCCGTGGAAGCCATACACCGGCGCCAACCCACCACGCCCCCCGGCGGCGTCCACCCCGTACCCGGGTGCCGCCGGCATCCAGTGGAAGCCGCACACCGGCGCCAACCCACCACGTTCCCCAGGTTCCCGCTTCGGCGCCTGGCGCAATGTCCCCTCGCAGCCCCAGACCAGGCGCTACCGCAGCGAACCCGACGGCACCGAACACGAGATCGCTTACCGCACCACCCGCGGCGGCGCGATCGAAGCCCCCGGCGCCCGGATCCTCACCGCCACCCCCGACCACGTCACCGTCGAGACGGACGACGGCGTCACCCACCGTTTCCGCCTCTCCGTCCATCAGGACCGGGTGTACGTGGACGGCGCCACCGGCTCGTACACCTTCATCGCCCTGCCCCGCTTCACCGAACCCACCGACCGCACCGACCCCGGCTCCCTGCTCGCCCCCATGCCCGGCACCGTCGTCCGGCTCGCGGACGGGCTCGTGGAGGGCGCGGCGGTCGAGGCGGGGCAACCGCTGATCTGGCTGGAGGCGATGAAGATGGAACACCGCATTCTCGCCCCTGCCTCCGGCACCCTCACCGCACTGCATGCCGCACCCGGCCTCCAGGTGGAGGTCGGCGCCCTGCTCGCCGTCGTACAGGAGGAACCGACCCCATGAGTACCGTCCTCGAAACCGAAGAGCAGCAAGCCCTGCGCGCCGCCGTCGCCGCACTCGGAAAGCGGTACGGGCGTGACTACATGACGTCCGTCGTGCGCGACGGAGCCCACCCCCGCGAACTGTGGACCGAAGCGGCCAAGCTCGGCTACCTCGGGGTGAACCTCCCGGAGGAGTACGGCGGTGGCGGCGGCGGCATGGCCGAACTCTCCATCGTCCTTGAGGAATTGGGTGCGGCGGGCTGTCCGCTGCTGATGATGGTGGTCTCTCCGGCGATCTGCGGCACCGTCATCGCCCGCTTCGGCACCGACACCCAGAAGCAGCAATGGCTCCCGGGTCTCGCGGACGGCTCCCTCACCATGGCCTTCGGCATCACCGAACCCGACGCCGGATCCAACTCCCACCGCATCACCACCACCGCCCGCCGCGACGGCGAGGACTGGCTGCTCACCGGGCGGAAGGTCTTCGTCTCCGGCGTCGACATCGCCGACGCCACCCTCATCGTCGGCCGCACCGAGGACGCCAGGACGGGGAGGCTCAAGCCCTGTCTCTTCATCGTCCCGCGCGACGCCCCCGGCTTCCGGCGCTCGCAGATCGACATGGAACTCCAGGCGCCGGAGAAGCAGTTCGAGCTCGTCCTCGACGACGTGCGGCTGCCCGCCGACGCCCTCGTCGGAGGGGGTACCTCCCGCTCGGGCGAAGCCGAGAGTGGGGGAGAGGACGCGGGTCTGCTCCAGCTCTTCGCCGGACTGAACCCCGAACGCATCATGACCGCCGCGTTCGGCATCGGCATGGGCCGCTACGCGCTCGGCCGCGCCGTCGAGTACGCGCAGACCCGGCAGGTGTGGAAGGAGCCGATCGGCTCCCACCAGGCCATCGCGCACCCCCTCGCCCAGGCCCACATCGAACTGGAACTGGCCCGGCTCATGATGCAGAAGGCCGCCCGCCTCTACGACGAGGGCGACGACATCGGCGCGGGCGAGGCCGCCAACATGGCGAAATACGCGGCGGGTGAGGCCTGCGTCAAGGCCGTCGACCAGGCCGTGCACACCCTCGGCGGCAACGGCCTCACCCGCGAATACGGCCTCGCGTCCCTGATCACCGCCGCCCGGGTGGCCCGGATCGCACCCGTCAGCCGGGAAATGATCCTGAACTACGTGTCCCATCAGTCCCTGGGTCTCCCCAAGTCGTACTGACAGACGCCATTCTGCCCCTCCACAGCGACACCGTGCGGGGCCGCCACGGCGATCAGGGGGCGGCCCCGCACGCCACCTCCCACGCGTCGTACGAGGGCCTGCCCGCCCGCCGCCACCCCGCCCATCCGCATCGAAGGAACCCAACCGCCATGGTGCACGTGTTCCGGAGCGACTACCCCGACGTCCAGCCCCTCGACACCGCCATCCACCGGTCGCCCCGTACAAGAAGGTCCGGCAGGTCGAGTTCATCGAGACGGTGCCGCGCGCGGTGTCCGGGAAGATCCTGCGCAGGGAACTGCGGGAACGGCAGGCGGGGCGCTGACCCTCTCGGGGCGGCCGGGCCGCATGGGCCGGTGCGCGTACGGCCGCATGGGCCGAAGCCCTCCGGTGAGGCTTCGGCCCATGCGGTGCGGACGGCGCGACGGCGACCGGTGAGGTGGTCGTCAGAACCTCGAAGGTACGTAGGTGTAGCAGTAGTTGTTGCCGCCGTAGTAGTCGTCGCCCTCCAGCAGCAGGTAGCCTCCGGTGCCCTTCCCCACGATGCCGTCCACAGTGAGGTTGAAGAGGGACGGGGCGGTGCGCTGGTACCACATCACCCAGCTCCTGGTGTCCGGGCCCCAGAGGCCGTCCTCGGCCAGCGGGCGGCCGTAGCCGTAGTCGTAGGCGATGTCGTTGAGGAGGTGCTGGACGCACCACACGCCGTGCGTGTTGTTGGCGTAGCCGTCGCCGATGTAGCCGGCGGTCGTCGACGCCTGGGCCTGGGTGACCGTGCCGGCGGTGAGGAGCGCGAGCCCGGCGGTGACGCCCGCCATCCTCACCAGAACGCTCCTGCGCCGGGCCTTGGCGGTCTTCGTAGCCATGGAGACTGTGTCCCTTCGTCGTCTCGGCCTCGCGGCGGCGCGGCCGTTGTCGGAACCCAGACTCTCCCGGGCCGTGTCCACGGACTATCCGGTTCGGAGCCGGGGAATCACGCGTTTGTGGATAGTCCGTGCCGCCCCTTCGAGGTATCCGAGGGCAGCCGCCCGTACGCCTGCCGGTACTCGGCGCTGAAGCGGCCGAGGTGCGTGAAACCCCAGCGGCAGGCGACCTCGGTGACCGATCCGGTGGCGTTCCCTTCGGCGATGGCCGTCAGTTCGCGGTGGGCATGGTCGAGCCGGACCCTGCGCAGGTAGGCCATGGGCGTGGTGTCCAGGTGCCTGCGGAAGCCCTCCCGCAGGGCCCGCACGCCGACCCGGGCGGCCTGCGCGATGTCGGAGACGGAGACGGCCTCGTCGGCGTGCACCTCGCAGTAGGCCGTCGCGCGGCGCAGGGCGCCCGGCAGCATCGTGGTGCCGACGCCGGGCACCTCGACGCTCCAGGAGTGGGCCTGGACGTCCAGCAGGGTGTCGACCAGCAGACGTTCGAAGTGCCGTACGCCCAGGCCGGGACGGTGCGCCAGCGGGGAGAGCAGGAACTGCCGGAAGGCGTCGACGAGCGCCAGCCAGGAACGCACGGCCGGGTCCGCCCGGTCCAGCAGGTGCCGGCGGAAACGCAGCGGCCTCTGCGGTACGTCGCCCAGGCGCACCGCGGCCACCTCGGTCATGGTGTCCCGGGACATGGCGAGTGCCCCGTTGACCGCCAGGTGGTCCCACTCCATCGAGACCACGTCGCCCGGTCCCGCCACGGACAACGAGGACGGCAGCGCGGTGCCGTTGACGACCACCACCCCGGCACCGGCCTGGGGAAGGATGGCGTTGTAGAAGCCGGGCAGATCCTGTGCCAGCAGCCGCACCGGAGCACCGTAGGCCAGGTCGTACAGCCCCACGGAGCCCTCGTGGAAGGCCCGGAACCTGCCCGGCAGCCGCTGAGGCCCCAGGATCGTCAGCCGGTGCGGCGACAGGCGCCGGCCCACGACCTGGCGCAGTTCCTCGATGTCTCCCCCTTCGTAGATCGGCACCGGCTCCGCCGTGCCGCCCCCCTGATCCAGTGCGTCGACCGCCACTGCCTGCCCCCGTTGCCGAACCGCATCCGACCGCCCCGCAACCTGCGGCGCCGTACAACTCTGCGACCCGGGCGCGCGGTGGGGCAAGGAGATTCGAACAGCTCCCGCTGGGCGTGTCGCGGACCTCGGGCCACCAGGACTTCTTCCGGCGTGCGCGCGCGACGAGGCTCGTCGAGTCCTCGAAATCATGCAAGCACGCTTGATTGTTCTTGCTCCCGCTGCCACGCTCGTCGAGGTGCCCCGCAGAAGGAGAGCGATCCATGAGCCAGCTCGCCCCGCCCGCCCATGAGCGCGGGATCACCACACTCACGCTGGACTCCCCGGCCAACCGCAACGCGCTGAGCGCCCCCCTGGTCGGCGAGCTGTCCGAGGCCCTCGACGCCTGCGCGGCCGATGACGCGGTCCGGGCCGTGGTCCTCACCCACACCGGGACCACGTTCTGTGCGGGGGCCGACCTGAAGGCGCCGGCCGACCCGCACACCTTCGTCGCCCTGATGCGGCGCATCGTGACGCTGCCCAAGCCGGTCGTGGCCCGGGTCACCGGGCATGTCCGGGCGGGCGGGTTCGGGCTTCTCGCATCCTGCGACATCTCGGTGGCGGGTCCGGCGGCGACGTTCGCCCTCACCGAGTCCCGCCTGGGCCTCGCCCCCGCCGTCATCTCCCTCCCGCTCTTGCCGCGCATGGACCCCCGCGCCACGGCCCGCTACTACCTCACCGGCGAACGCTTCGACGCGGCCGAGGCCGCCAGGACCGGCCTGGTGACGCTCGCCGCCGAGGACGCGGACCAGGCGCTCGTACCCGTACTGGACGGACTTCGCCGGGCCTCACCGCAGGGGCTGGCCGCATCGAAGGAGCTGGTCACAGCTACTGTGCGGGAGAGTTTCGACCAGTACGCCGAAGACCTCATCGCCCGCTCGGCAGCACTCTTCGCCTCTGCCGAGGCACGGGAAGGGATGACGGCCTTCCTCGAACGACGGGAGCCCGCATGGGTGTTGTGACGCCCCCCACCGACCGGACCCCCAAGCAGGACCGCAGCCGCGCCACCCGCCAACGGCTGCTCGAAGCCGCGGTCGCCTGCCTCGCCGAACACGGCTGGGCAGGCTCCACGGTCTCCGTCGTCGCCGAACACGCGGGGGTCTCCCGCGGCGCCGCCCAGCACCACTTCCCGACCCGCGAGGACCTGTTCACCGCCGCCGTCGAATACGTCGCCGAGGAACGCTCCGCCGCCCTGCGCGCCCTGCCCGTCCAGGGCCGCACGGCCGTCGTCGCCGCCCTCGTCGACCTCTACACGGGCCCGCTCTTCCGCGCCGCGCTCCAGCTCTGGGTCGCCGCCTCCAACGAATCCCAGCTCCGCCCCCGTGTCACCGAACTCGAAGCGCGCGTCGGCCGCGAGACCCACCGCATCGCTGTCGAACTCCTCGCCGCCGACGAGACGAAGCCCGGCGCGCGCGAAACCGTCCAGGGGCTCCTCGACATGGCCCGCGGCCTCGGGCTCGCCAACGTGCTGACCGATGACACGGCCCGGCGTCAGAGGGTCGTGGCACAGTGGGCGGCACTGCTGGACGACGCACTCGACTGACCTTGGGGGACCTGTGGGTGATTACTTCCAGACGATCGTCGACCTCGACGCCACCGAGCAGGATGCCGCACCACTCGGCGCCGGGCTCCTGGACTGGCTGATCGCCGACGGAATCGTCAGCGCCGAGCGCACCGACTGCGTCCTCGACGGAGACGGCTACGGCAACGCACCCGGTCCGAACTACGCCAGGGCCGTCGACGACCCGGAACCGGTCGAGCTGTGGAGCAACGGCCTCTACGTCGCGACCGGACGCACCGTCTTCGACAGCGGCCAGGGTGACGCGGGGGCTGCCACCTGTCCGCTCTGCGCCACCGAGTTCCGCCTCGTCGACGACACCTGGTGCCCCGTCGACAGCGCGTGGGCCCCGTTCGCGGGCCGGCTCGGCGCCTGGGCGAACGGCGGCGAAGGCGTCGTGGAGTGCCCGTCCTGCCGCCGGCCCTCCGGCATCGACCGCTGGAGCTGGGAGGACGACTACTACGCCTGCGGGCAGCTCGGCCTCACCTTCTGGAACTGGGCGGAGCTGACCCACGGCTTCGAACAGGAGGTGCGGCGCCGCCTCGGCGGACACCGCACCGTCACTCTCCGCGGCAAGCTCCAGCCGGGCTTGCGCAGCACCGGGACCGTCAGTTCGCCAGATCCGTGATCTGGCCGTACCCCTCGATCTCCCGCGGGTCGCGCGGCCCGGGACCGACATACCTCGCCGACGGCCGCACCAGGCGCCCCGTCCGCTTCTGCTCCAGGATGTGCGCCGACCATCCCGCCGTACGCGCGCACGTGAACATCGACGTGAACATGTGCGCCGGAACCTCCGCGAAGTCCAGCATGATCGCCGCCCAGAACTCCACGTTCGTCGCCAGCACCCGGTCCGGGCGCCGCGCGTGCAGCTCCTCCAGCGCGGCCTTCTCCAGCGCCTGGGCCACCTCGAACCGCGGCGCGCCCAGCTCCTTCGCCGTACGCCGCAGCACGCGCGCCCGCGGGTCCTCGGCCCGGTAGACCCGGTGTCCGAAGCCCATCAGCCGCTCACCCTTGTCCAGGGCCTTCCTCACGTACGCGGTGGCGTCACCGGTCCGCTCGATCTCCTCGATCATGCCGAGGACCCGGGACGGGGCGCCGCCGTGCAGCGGACCCGACATCGCGCCCACCGCACCGGACAGCGCGGCCGCCACATCGGCGCCGGTCGACGCGATGACCCGGGCGGTGAACGTGGACGCGTTCATGCCGTGCTCGGCGGCCGACGTCCAGTACGCGTCGACGGCCTTGACGTGCTTCGGGTCCGGCTCGCCGCGCCAGCGGATCATGAACCGCTCGACGACGGACTGCGCCTTGTCGATCTCGCTCTGCGGGACCATCGGCAGCCCCTGCCCGCGCGCCGACTGGGCGACGTAGGACAGCGCCATCACGGCGGCCCGCGCCAGATCGTTGCGGGCGGTCTCCTCGTCGATGTCGAGGAGCGGCCTCAGCCCCCAGACCGGCGCCAGCATGGCCAGCGCGGACTGCACATCGACCCGGATGTCACCCGAGTGGACCGGGATCGGGAACGGCTCGGCGGGCGGCAGCCCGGGGTTGAACGCCCCGTCGACCAACAGACCCCACACGTTCCCGAACGACACGTGGCCGACGAGATCCTCGATGTCGACCCCGCGGTAGCGGAGCGAGCCGCCTTCCTTGTCGGGTTCGGCGATCTCCGTCTCGAACGCGATGACTCCTTCGAGTCCGGGTACGAAGTCGGACATCATGCGGCTCCCTCGATCGACGGGCTGTATGGAGGCCACAGTGGCCTGCCCCAAGATATTGGCGGGTTCCCACGACGCGGGGAAGCGTGACATCCGGCACAGCCACCCGCTTCATCCGCGCGCGATTGAGAGCCCTCCGTACCGGGCAGACTCGGCCCCTGCGGCAGGATGGCCCCGTGCCCACCGCAGATTCCCCTTCCGATTCCACCACCGATCCGGCCGCGATGCGCGAGCAGTATCGCTCCGAGGGCTTTACCGAGGACACGCTCGACGCCGACCCCATGCAGCAGTTCGCCCACTGGTTCCGGCAGATCGCCGCAGGTGGAATGGTCTACGAACCGAACGCCATGGTGGTCTCCACGGCCACCCCCGACGGCCGCCCCTCCTCCCGGACGGTGCTGCTGAAGAAGTACGACGACCGCGGTTTCGTCTTCTTCACCAACTACGCCTCCCGCAAGGGCCGCGAGCTGGCCGCCAACCCGTACGTCTCCCTGCTCTTCCCCTGGCACCCGCTGGCCCGCCAGGTCATCATCACCGGCACTGCGGCCCGTGTCGCCCGCGAGGAGACAGTCGCCTACTTCCGCACCCGCCCGCACGGCTCCCAGCTGGGTGCCTGGGCGAGCGAGCAGTCGACGGTCATCGGCTCGCGCCAGGAACTCATCGACCGGTACGAGGAACTGGCGGCCCGCTACCCGGAGGGCGAACACATCCCCGCACCCCCCGAGTGGGGCGGCATCCGTGTCGTACCGGAGACGATCGAGTTCTGGCAGGGCCACGAGAACCGTCTCCACGACCGGCTGCGGTACGTACGCGAGGGCGAGGGCTGGCGAGTGGAACGCCTCAGCCCCTGACCGGCCCCGGACACGCAGAAACCCGCGGGCTCTGGTCCCTCCTTGCGGAGGAGCCGGCCGGATCTACCGGCGAGCCCGCGGGTCGGTGACTGCTTGGGTTTCGGCAGACAGCCTGCCGAGGTGCACGACGTGCGACGACGGGCTGTCAGCCCGCAGCCACCTCACGAATCCGATAAGACTGCACTTTTCGGATCACCTCCCTTCAACGTGTAAGGCACACACTAGGAACCTCTCCGGGACCGCACAACCCATTTATTGAGATCCCTCGGAGCACCGATTTCCTGGAAGTCGATGTGTGCTGAGTCACGTTCGAGTTCAATGACCTGACGTGTGGCAACGGCGGACACGTCCGGCAGGGGGTCCGGGATGAGCGTTTCCAGGAGCAGTGGGATCACCGACGCCCTCGGCCCCGATCCCATCCCCGGGTCGGAGCTGCTCGCGGCGCTGCTCGACGGCATGGACGCGGCGCTCTGCGCGTTCGACGCGGGCGGTGCGATCACTCACTGGAACCGTGAGGCGGAGCGGATTCTCGGCTGGACCGCCGAGGAAGCGGTGGGGCGGCCCGGGTTCGCGGGGTGGGCGGTGCGTCATGCGGACGCGGGTGAGGTGCACGGGCGGCTGATGGCGGCCATGGACGCGCCGGGCCGCCAGGTCCACGAGTTCGCGCTGCTGCGCAAGGACGGCGGCCGGGTGCTCGTACGGACCCAGTCGGCCGGGGTGCGGGGCGCGGACGGGAAGCCGGCCGGGGTGTACTGCGCGTTCGGCGAGGTGCACGCCCAGATCGACCTGGAGCGGTCGATCGCCCTCAGCGAGGCGCTGTTCGAGGACGCCTCCTGGGGCGTGGTCCTCGTCGACGTGGACCTGCGGCCGACGGTCGTCAACGCCTATGCGGCGCGGGCGCTCGGCGGCGGCCGTACGACGATGCTGGGACGTCCCCTCGGGGAGCTGCTCGTGCAGGGTGTCGAGGACCTGGAGGGCGCGCTGCAGCACGTCCTGGCCGAGGGGCCGCCGCCCGCGCCCGCCGACCTGTGGGTGACGCTGCGGACGGCGGCGGGGGACCGGCGGCGCTGCTGGCACAGCGGGTTCCTGCAGCTGGCGTCGCCGCTCGCGGAGGAGCCGGTTCCGTTGGGGGTCGGCTGGCTGTTCCAGGACGTGACGGCGGAGCGGCTGGCGGCGCAGGAAGCGGACCGGGTGCGGTTCCGGTCGAACCAGCTGCACCGGGCGTGCAGGTCGGCGGCCGAGTGCGAGGACCCGATGGAGGCGGCGATGTCCTACCTGGACTACGCGCTTGCGGGCTTCGCCGACCATGCGCTGATCGACCTGGTGGCGGGGGTGCGGCTGGTCCGGGCGGCGGCGACACCGGCCGACGCCCCCGGCCCGTGCCGGCCCGTGGCGGGAGGCGGCATTCCGCTCCGCTACGCCCCGGGCCACCCGGCGCTCGAGGCCGTGGACCGCACGGGCTCGGTCCGCGCGAGCGCCGGTGAGGCGCCGCGGGCCGGGGCCTGGGCGGCGGACCGTCAGTGGCCGGGCGACTCGGTCCATGCCCTGTGCGCGGTGCTGCGGAGCCGGGGCCGGACGCTGGGCGTGGTGACGTTCCTCCGGGCGGCGAACCGCAGCCCTTTCGAACGCCAGGACGCGACGTACGCGGAGAGCGTGGCGGCCCGGGTGGCAACAGCGGTGGACCTGTCCCGGGCACTGCCCGCAACCCCGTAGGGCCACTGATCCGGCCCGTCCGCCGTTCGAGGACGGCGCCGACCACTCGGGGAAGCCGCTGCCGCTGCCTCAGTGCCGGTAGAAGATCCGATCCGCGTACTGCGCCATCACGCGTCCGTTCCACTCGTGCCCGCCATCGACGTTCCCCGACCGCAGCAGCGGCGGCTCGATCCCCCGCTCCACCAGTCGCTCCGCGGCCGTCGCCATCATGGCCTGCATCACTGCACTGGTGACCACCGTCGAGGCGGGCGCGAACGGCGCCTCGATGCCCTCCGCCGTCAGCTCCGCGTCGCCGATCGCGATCTTGCTGTCGACGACGATGTCGCAGTGGTCCGGCAGGAACCCGCCCGAGACGTGCCGCGACCGGGTCCCGTCCGCGTAGGCGACCGACGTGACACCGATGACCTTCAGGCCGAGTGCCCGCGCGCCCGCCGCCATTTCGACGGGCAACGCGTTGCGCCCGGAGAGCGAGATGATCACCAGCAGGTCGCCGGCGTTCGCCGGGCTGGAGTCGAGCACGGCGCCGGCCAGCCCCTCGACCCGTTCCAGCGCCGAGCCGAGCGTCGCCGGCATGACATCGACGCCGAGTGTGCCGGGCACGGCGAGCAGGTTCATCAGGGCCAGTCCACCGGCCCGGTAGACGACGTCCTGGGCGGCGAGGGAGGAGTGGCCGGCGCCGAACGCGAAGAGCCGGCCGCCCGCTTCGACGGTGTCCGCGATCGCGGCCCCGGCTGCCGCGATCGGGCCGGCCTCCTCGTCGCGTACACGCTCCAGCAGGCCGATCGCTGCATCGAAGAACTGACCGGCCGGCTTGCTGTCGCTCATCGAGGAGGCCCTTTCCGCAGGGGTGGGGTATCCGTGCCGCGGATCACGTTGCGGTCTGGACCAGTGACCTGTCAATACCGTCCGGGACGCACACGGGCGGTCCGGGGTTCGGTCGGCACGGCACGGTTGTCAGCGGTATGCGTCAGAATTGACTGAGGGCCAGCGCACGACGTTTTTCATGTCACAGCATCGAGGGGCACGAATGTCCGGACTGATCGACACAACGGAGATGTATCTCCGCACCATCCTCGAACTCGAAGAGGAAGGCGTCGTTCCCATGCGCGCCCGGATCGCGGAACGGCTGGACCAGAGCGGTCCGACGGTCAGCCAGACGGTGGCGCGGATGGAGCGCGACGGTCTGGTGCAGGTCGCGGGCGACCGGCATCTGGAGCTGACGGAGGAGGGCCGTCGGCTGGCGACCCGGGTGATGCGCAAGCACCGCCTCGCCGAGTGCCTGCTCGTCGACGTGATCGGCCTGGAATGGGAGCAGGTGCACGCCGAGGCCTGCCGCTGGGAGCACGTGATGAGCGAGGCGGTGGAGCGGCGGGTGCTGGAGCTGCTGCGGCACCCGACGGAGTCCCCGTACGGGAATCCGATCCCGGGCCTGGAGGAGCTGGGCGAGAAGGCCGAGGCCGACCCGTTCCTGAACGCCGGCATGGTGAGCCTGTCGGAGCTCGACCCGGGAGCCGACGGCAAGACCGTGGTGGTGCGCCGGATCGGTGAGCCGATCCAGACGGACGCCCAGTTGATGTATACGTTGCGGCGGGCGGGCGTGCAGCCCGGTTCCGTGGTCAGCGTGACGCAGTCGCCGGGCGGGGTGCTGGTCGGCAGCGGCGGTGAGGCGGCGGAGCTGGGCGCCGAGGTCGCCTCGCACGTGTTCGTGGCCAAGCGCTGACCGGAGGCGGCCCGGGAGGGCCGCACGTGGACCATACGCCGGCCCGTACGCGGGACGCCGAAGCGTAACGTCCGGTTTCCGATTTTCCGTCCCGAATGGCAGCGGCCGGGCGCATCGCGTGCCAGGCTGTGGCTGAGCCATACCTGAGAGTGCCGGCCGCCTGGCCATGCGGGCGGGGAGGGAGCAGCGGATGCGCCCGTCGTACTGGCATGTGCAGCAGAGGGCGGCTGCCACGATCACGAGTGCCCGGACCGTCCCGCCCGTCAGCCCTGCTCAGAGGGGCAGGACTGCCCTCAAGGCCGCGGTGCTGACCGCGGTCCGCGAGATCGGCGATCGGCTGCGGGAGGCCGGGATCAGGGTCCGGATCGACGACCGCACCGACACCCCGTTCGG